>JAWAXL010000024.1:0-18787 GCA_038820405.1 Bathyarchaeia archaeon | reverse complement strand
AAAACTTTCTCAGCCTTTTTCTTCCAAGCCCATTCTATAACGCTTTTAACTAGTGGGTAGATTATGTCTAAGGGGATCGCTATCTCAGAGCTTAGAATGGCGATCCCTCCACCCTCAAATATTCTTATTGACGACCTCGGTAACCCACTCTCAAGTATAACTATTGGCGGAAGTAACTCTGTCTCTATGTATGCTACCTCCTTAAGATTTAGCTTTGAAATTAGGTGTGCTGCGGCAATAACTCCTACTAAGCCGACGTCTGGTAAACCAAAAATAATTTTTATCTCCTCGGGAACATCCTTAACCTCAACAATTTTAACCTCGCTGTCGTTACCCAAAGGTTATCCTCCAATGTCTTTTAAAATTGCTTGGGAATATAAATTTTCTTAGTTATTTTCACCAAAAATATTTTTCATAGTTTTTAGTTTGATTGAAACCTTATCAAAAAGGTCTTCGTAAATTCTTAGGGCCTCTTTTAGAGAACTCTCCATATCAACCTTTCCTGCCTCAACCTTACCCATTAATTGTTCAACATACCGTCTTGTATCAGGTGTGACTAGCCGCTTATCTACATCCTTTAAGAGGTCTATTAAGGTCTCACCTAAAGCGCTGAGGTAGAAGGATTTACGTTTCTTCTCCACATAACCTCTCTCAACAATTATTTGTGGATACTCAGCTCTCGTAGCATCTGTGCCGATGGAGTGCTGCTCCAGAAGCCTAAGTAGTTCGGACTCCGTTAAGCGTGGAGGGGGTTTAGTCTTCTTCTCCTCAAGCCTAACCTCAACAATCAACAACTTCTCGCCTACGCGTATTTGTGGGATCCAGAGAGTATCCTTAGGCTTAAAATATGGGAATGTTTGGTAGAAGCCCTCATCGATGAAGTATCTACCAGTGGCATCTAATTTTAGACCATTAACATCAACTTGCAATCTCCATCTCTTTAAGAGAGCATCTTTGCCTACAACGTTTGCTAAATAGCGCCTAGCAATATACTCCCAAATCTTACCTTTATCATCATACCTTGGGTAATATGCCGTAGGATATATTGGCGGATGCGCTCCATCGTTCTTTTTGCCATCTCTAGGATTATAATTTAGTACACTAATGTGCTTACCTAGGGGTGTTTGAGAAAGCATCGCAAGCACTATCTTATGATCCACTGCCAACCACATGTTTGTCTCCGTTCTCGGATAGCTTATGTAGCCATCACCATAAAGGGACTCGGCTAAAAGCATTATTTTTGCGGCGCTTAAACCCGTAATTCTAGATAGATCTTGGAGCATAGAATCCGTGTCCGTTGGGAGCGGCCTAAGTTCAACTTCATCTTGGAGCTGAAAATTGGAGACAAGAGCGCACTTAGTCGTCTTAGCTAAGGCGTAGGCTTCCTTCGCCCTACTAGCATCTCTAATTGGTTCAGAGGAAACCTTAACTCTAACACCATGAACATCTAAGATGACCGATAGAACATAGTATTTCTCAGGCTTAAAGTTTCTAATTTCCATCTCCCTTTGATACACAAACCACAGCGTTGGTATCTGGCATGAACCCCAAGAAACTATGCCATCACTGCTATTCAGCTTACCAGAAAGTGTTAGAAGTCTTGTGTATGCGGCACCAGTTATTAGATCAAATTTATGACGAAGTAAAGCCTTCCAAACCCAGCTCCACTTAAGGTCCGACTCGAGGTTATCCCAAGCGCGTCTGAGCTCACTAGGAGTAGTTGTATTAAACCTCATTCTGCAGTATCTTGGTGCGGCTCCAAGGGAGTCTTTGGCTACTAGTAAGGACTCATATGCTATTAATTCCCCTTCTGGGTCATTATCAGTTGCGAGAACTAGCATTCCTGCACCCTTAACGGCTTTCGTTAGTCCCCTATACGCTTCTAAATCCCTGATAACCCATCTCACAGATGCATGAAAAAGCTCTCGTGGATCAACGCTTCTCCACCTAGAATACCCCTCTGGAAAATCTAATTCTAAAATGTGTCCTTTCAAAGATATAACTGGTGATGAGGGCTTTATTGCTAATTGAATGTTCTTTGCGACGGAGGGCTTCTCCGTAATCACAAGCATAAGTGCCCTACACCAAGGTCTTCACTTATTTGATTAATCGAATCTCCTTAAAAGCATCTCTATTATGCTCTAGTTCCCCATAGCCTATAGATTTCATCCATAATATAGACGTCACCAATATAAGTTACCGATGAGCCCTCGATAACCTCAACTAAGTGACCCCTATACTCTTCAACTCTTCCAATAACATTTGCCTCAATATTGAGGGAATTTAAGGTTCTCACCGCCTCATCAACTTTACTTGGAGGAACAGAGGCTATTAGGGTGCCCGAGCTAATTAGTCTCAGAACATCTACGCGAAGTGCCTCAGTAATGATTCTAGTCTCCTCAGCTATAGGCACTCTATCAGCCCATAGCCTAATAGTATTTTTAGATGCATAGGCCATCTCAGCTACGCCCCCAACTATACCGCCCTCCGTTGGATCATGCATAGAGTTTACAAGTCCTCTCTCCGCTAGGGCTAGAGCCTCTTTAACAACGCTCACCTTAGATAGGAGTCTGGAACCCGCTTTGAGAACCTTATCGTCAACACCTTTGCTCCTCAAAGTTTCCGCAAAATCTGCGCAAAGGATCGCCGTTCCCTCAAGGGCGGCAGTCTTACTCATAACTATATAGTCTCCAACTCTTGCGCCAGATGTAGTAACGATTTTATCTCTCCTGGCTAAGCCAATGGCAGTAGTGCCTATTAATGGCCTATTGATTCCAGGAGTCTTCTCGGTATGTCCTCCCACAACCATCATTCCCAGATCCTTAGAAGTGCTATCCACTTGCGCCATAATCTTCTCAAGGAAATATTCTGTAGAATTTTCTGGGAGAAATAGAGACATTAAAAACCACATTGGCTTAGCCCCTCTAACGGCTATATCGTTGGCGGCTACATAGACCGCAAGCCACCCTAAGAACTCACTTGCGCAGCTTATGGCATCACTATGAACCACAAGGACCGAGTCACCGCCAATATCGATTATCGCTGCATCCTCGCCAACTGCGGGTCCAACAAGAACCCTTGGATCTATGGCGCCGAGTCTCCTATAGACGATTGACTCCATAATCTTAGGAGACATCTTACCAGGCATAACCACACCAAAGCGGCATCTTTCCCTATTAAATGCTTAAAGCCGTTGGAAATAAAGTTATATTTTCTAGAGTTAATTCTTTGTTGGGTTGAATCTTGTCTAAATCATTGATCTTCAAGGATAGAAATAAGCTATCACCATACTATATTCCTAAAAGGCTCCCCCATAGGGAGCGGCAGATAAACATGCTTCTCTCAATTTATGGCGGTATACTTGAGAACATATGGGAAGCTTATCCGCGCTTTATAGAGGTTATTGGGCCGGCTGGAACCGGGAAGACGTGCACGGCGATCAGATTTGGAGAGATTATCTCTGAGCAAATGCATAAAAAGAATATTAACCTACAGCACGTCTATGTGAATTGTAAGGTTGATGGAACGACACGCTACGTTCTTTATAGTAACTTAGTGAGAAAAGTTACGCCAAAGATCTCAACTAAAAGTCTAAGCCCTGAGGAGATGATCAAGCAATTAATTGAATACTTGAAGTTTGAAGAGATATTTTTGGTGGCGATATTTGATGAAATAGATTACTTTGTTCAGATAAACCCAAAAGAGCATATAATATATGATTTGACGCGGATACCGGAGATGTACCCAGGTTCGCCTATGCCCATAATTGGCGGTATATTCATCGCTAGGTCTCTGAGGTGGCATGATCTTCTAGAACCAGGGGAGAAATCCACGTTGGGTAGAGGGATAATAGAGTTTCCAAGATATACTAGCGAACAGATCAGAGATATATTGGCGGATAGAGTCGAAGAGGCCTTCCAGCCAAACGTTGTCCTAGATGAGATTCTCGACTTAATTAGCGATATAACCGCTAATCCGCCCATAAACGGGGATGCGAGAGTTGGACTCGAGCTGCTTTACTACTCTGGGGTTCTCGCCGAGAATACTGGCTCAAGCAAAGTTACATCGGAGCATGTTCGCAGGGTCTACAGCGAAATAAATCCAACGATAACTGCTGAGGACATATTAAGTTTAGACAAAAATAGTAGGCTTATACTCCTAGCCCTTGTGAGGGGGTTAAAGACAAGCAAAGCGACATATATAAGCTTGAGGGATCTCAGGAAACTTTATAGTATCATATGTGATGAATATGGGGTCACGCCTACTGAGAAGTTTGAAGAACATGTTCAAGACCTAATTTATCGTGGGATAATAGATATGAAGTCACTTTTGGAGGTAGGGATATCGGGCGCTACACTTATAGATTTGGAGAGATTCCTTAATAACTTACTAAGACAATTAGAGCATATTGAATAGAAAACATGAGGGGTAAAGAGACTAGAAAAAATATATGGAAGGAGCTTGAGATAGGTTTTGGCGGAAGGAAGAAGCTCATGGTTCTATTCCACTTGGCATCGAACCCAGAAAAAGTTTTTACAAAGTACGCTATTGCAAAGGCTACCGGGCTTAGAACACCTTCAGTAGATAGGCGCCTGAAGACACTTGTAGAAATAAGCTGGGGTTAAAGAGAATAAATATAAGCCGAAAATCTATCAGATAAACTTAGAGAATGAGACTGTTAAGGCATTAATAGAATTTCTTAATAAGGTGCGGATAAATTAACCCTTATCATCCCCCTCCCCTACCTAACCTTTCACAGACTCCTTAAATATATGTATTCTAATATATTCTCTTAGGTCGAGAAAAATGAATGAAACAATAATTTTATTGCTCAGCATAAAAATACAGGTTTATAGAGGCCTAAGATTACACCACATGGATGCGAATATAGCGGCTTATGCTATACATGACATAATAGCGTAATGGGGATGTTAATATGGAGGATCTAGAATCATTAGATGGTGTAGGACCGACAATAGCATCTAAGCTTAGGGCCGCGGGTTTCACAACAATAGAGGCTATAGCCGTAACCCCTCCAATAGAAATTGCCGAGAAAACAAGTATAGGGCTGAGCACAATACTCAAGATTCAAGAGTCCGCGCGTAAGATGCTATCAGCCGATTTTAAGACTGCGTTAGAGTATTATGAGCAGAGAAAGAATATGAGACGCTGTACAACAGGATCTAAGAAGCTAGATGAAATACTTGGTGGTGGGGTAGAGACTCAGGTCATTACAGAGCTCATAGGAGAATATGGGTCTGGAAAGACTCAGATATGTATGATGCTCTCAGTTACAGCCCAGCTACCATATGAGAGAGGCGGGCTTGAGGGCAAATCCGTGTTCATAGATACTGAGGGAACGTTTATGCCAGAAAGAATATATCAGATAGCATCTGGACTAGGGCTTAACCCAAGTGAAGTTGCCAATAATATATTTGTTGCAAGAGCATATAATAGTAGCCACCAATGTCTACTTATAGATAGATTATTCATTTTATGCCCAGAGCAGAACGTGAAGCTCATAGTGGTCGATAGTATGATAAGTCACTTTAGGGGAGAGTACATTGGTCGTGAGACGCTCTCGGAGAGACAGCAGAAGCTGAACCAGTATCTTCATAAACTGCTTAGATTAGCGGAAGCTTACAACTTAGCGGTAGTTATAACAAACCAAGTTCAGGCTAACCCAACAGCCTTCTTCGGAGACCCTACAAGACCTGCTGGTGGGCATGTGATGGCTCACGCATGCACGCATAGAGTATACTTAAGAAAAGGGAATAAGGGAATTAGGATAGCCAGAATAATTGACAGCCCATATCTGCCCGAGAGAGAAGCTCCATTCATGATAACCGAGAAGGGAATATCTGACGCGGAAGAGGATTAAACTAAACCCTAATTATATTGTAGCCAGCAGCCTTCCTAAGCCTATTCATTATTGCTAAGCCTAGATTTTCTTCCGGAAGCCCCTCAGCAATAATTAGGTTCACTCCATCTTCATCAAACTCCCTTAAGATTCTAAAGAGGTTTCTGGCTATAAGAGCTAAATTCTTTCTGCTCCCCATGGATTTCACTATTCCCAGGTTGTACTCTCCCAAGTTTTCATCGGTGGTGAGTATGCCAACCTTCTTTCCAGCCTTAACATAATGCTCAGATAGCTCTCTAATCTTCTTAACTATGGAACTTGCCTCTCCCTCGACAATAAGTATCTCAGCCTTAGGGGCATAATGTCTATATTTCATCCCAGGAGAGCTGGTACGTTCAACATAAACTTCTCTTCTGGCCACGGCAGCTGGATGAATAGTAACCTCGCCCAACACCGCTTTGAGCTCCTCACAAGTGACTCCACCGGGTCTAAGTATTTGTGGTGGATTACATGTTAAGTCCAAGACAGTTGATTCAACCCCTATGTTTGCTGGCCCGGCATCTAATATTATATCTATCCTTCCATAAAGGTCTTGAATTACATGTTCCGCTAGTGTGGGGCTTGGTCTACCAGATAGATTTGCACTTGGAGCAGCTATTGGTCTCCCAGCCTCTCTTATCAATGCTAAAGCGACCCTATGTTTAGGCATCCTTATGGCAATTGTATCTAAATCCCCAATCGTTACTTTAGGAATAATGCTTGAGGCTTTAAGAATAAGTGTTAGCGGCCCTGGCCAGAAGGATTCTATAAGTTTTTCAACGCTTCCTGGCACATCAACTGTAAGTCTATAGACGTCATCTTTCTTTGCGACGTGTACTATTATTGGGTTGTCCATCGGCCTCATCTTGGCAACATATATTTCTCTGACGGCATCTGGGTTTAGGGCGTCTGCTCCTAAACCATATACCGTCTCGGTTGGGAAGGCAACTAACCCACCACTACGTATAACATTGGCTGCCAGCATAATCTTCTCTGGATCAGGATTCTCCTCATCAACCTTTAAGATAATAGTCTTCCTCATCAATCCAAAATAGATATGAATGGCTCATATATATGTTAAGATAATTATGTTAGGGTGTGCTTAATTAGCTGAGGTTGGTCTAAGCGGATATTTTCTTTTTATAGGAAGATACTCGAAGATAGAGGAGATATTAAACGATAAGGATTTGTCCTCTCTCGGCGATGCATATGTAAATTTCATTTACTCATTAGCCCTATCAAAGAATTACGGTAGACCGGTTGGGCGAAAATTAAATAGCTCGGCCCCCTCTATAGCAGTACATAAATCTGGATTAAGAAAACTGTTACCGCGTAGGGTTGATAAGCATAAGCAAGCAGATGCTGCCGAAGCGCTGACAGTCTACGGCTGGCTCTCTGGAGCAATATCTATTAGGGAGTCGATCGACATAATGGCGCGTGAGAGAGACTTAACGGATAATTTGACCACGCTAATAAGGACAATTTTAGAAAGAAGTAAGATCTCTTAACTTGTCTTCTCGTACTCTTTAAGGGCCCTCTCCAGCTCCTCTCTCAGATTCTTGCCTCTCTCAATAATCTTTATGATGGCTTCTCTTAACGCTTCCTTCGGCTCCTTATTGCTCTTTGTTCGCACTCTTAGTATCGGCTTACCAACAAGCGGATGAGAAATACTATAGCCCGCGAACTCCACATTCTCGTCCTCAAGCAGAACCGACTCTAAAAGATTACATAGTGTATGTCCTTCCCCATCTATCTCAATAACAATCTCATTCGACTTTTTCTCCAAAACTCTCAATTGCATCTAAATCACCCCATTAAAGATTATCAGAACCATAACCTGAGGCTACTTTTCTAGTCTCCATATTTCTACATGTTTCACAATACAGCTTCTTACCTCTCCTGCTCTTTAATCTTAGTGTTTCACCACATTTAGAGCACAATGCTAGTATTACGCCCAAGTTTTCCCCCTTTGTAGATAGGTGAAATGTTCTATTTATTTCGCTTATAACCTTTGCGCGCACCACATCACCGGGCTTAAAAGCATCTAAAATATCCTTGGTAAATTTTATATCAACATCTGAAACATGAATGATTCCTGTGAAGAAGCCTGAAAGAAATTTCTTTTCAATCTTGATTATCCGAATTAAAGCCGTTGCCGTTTGGATGCCCCATACATACCCTACAACAATATTTCCAACCCTGGGAACATATGCTCCTTGCGATATGGGTTGAATTGAAACAACTCTGCTCTTCTGATCAATTGAAAGGAAGCCAACACCGCTCGCATATATTACACCGTCCATAACGTATGTCCCATAACCTGCTATAAATTCCTCTATAACACCTATCCTATCCCCCGGTGTAACGAATCGACCGCTTCTTCTTTCATCAGTCATGGACCAGCGATCCTATCTCCTACTGAATTTATGAAGAAACACTACTATGGATATTAGTTTTGCTCTACTAGTTACTTCTTGAGACCAGTACTAATAATTCTATATAGATCCGCCTTAACTCTATAATGCTTTTTCCTATGAAAATTATATGTTCTCCTTATTGTTATGTTAAGTTCGTAGATGTGATCGATGGTTCCACCAGCTCTAGAAATAAACCTGCTTAAAAAGTCTCTTACTGAGGGGTTCCTTTTATGTAGTGAGTATATGACATCAGATATTTCAAGGGCTTTCTTAAGGAAATTCACGTCTGCCCCTTTATGCCGACTCCCAAAAGGCGGATTCATCAGCGTTGTCTCGAAATGGCCGCTTATGCACTTGATATCCCCATTAATAAAGTCAACTTTGGCTCCAACACTATTAGCATTCTTAAAGGCAACCTTTATAGCCTCCCTATCAATATCAATCCCAACAACCCATTCTGCGCCAAGGAGTGAAGCTGCTATTGCTAGAATCCCTGATCCACAGCCAAGATCAATAACCCTCTTTCCAAGTATATCATTATGTTCATGCGCCGCAATATAAACTATTGTAGCAGCGCTCTCAGCATCAAGAGTGTAGCTTTCCCATTTTAGCTTCGGATTAGGAATCGGTTCCAATTGTGAGAGGAGGATCTCAATATGCTTTCTTCTCATCAAGCCGCATTTAACCCCAGGTCAGTAAAATTTTCAGAGGAGCCCTGTCTTCAGATATTCCTCCCATTTCATTTTCCCAATGACGACATAAACTTCTTTTGGTGTCAAGATAGGTTTATCAAATATCTTTTCTTCATAGAATGAAATCCTTGGGCAAGCTGTGTTCACATAAACCTCGATTTCAGTAAAGTCCCTTAAAACTTCGGGCGTTATCTCTCTCATGGCTAAAAGAACAGCCCTTCTGTCATAAGCCTCGATATCTTTCTTTAACTTTAATGCCATTTTGAGTTTCTTTTGGCCAGATTTAAGCCCAACTATAACCCCCCACCTTTTAGCCCTTGAGGCTTCACATATATCCATCCATCGTCTATTGATTATAATTCTAGCAATGTCATCTACTCTACTAACTTTACCAATAAATGGATCTGCCGCAACCGTAGGCTTCATTGTAGCTAAGAAGATACCAACAGCATGGAATAAGCCAGAGCCAATAAAGAAGAAGGCATCCACAATACTGGATATCGATTTACAGTTCCTATAATCGCAGCCTAAAACCTGACCTGGATACTTTAAGTTAGGCTCATTTCCAACATACACCTTCTTACCAGCTCTCTTAAACACCTCTTTAACCTCATCTATAGAATTTATATGCTGAACAGTTGTTGCCAATCCGATTCTCTCCCAATCCTTAAGGTGCTTCAGAGATTCCTCGGCTAATTCCTTAGCGTTAACCAGAGCTTTAGCTTCAATATAGATCATTGGTATGTTATTCCACCTTTTAAAACGATCCACTTCAGAATGGCCAAAATGTATTAGTAGATCGGCTGATAATATTTTAGCCTCGTTTAGGGCTAAGTCACATGCGCCATAGCAAGGGTCTGCTGAGACCACTGCTAATGCGCCAGTCTCTTCTATAATAGACACTATATAAAGGGCCTTAGACCTAAGACCTTCAGGCAACTGGATTAGGATCCTGCGGACACCACGCCTTGCAATTTCACTTTTAATCCTATCTTCCTCTAAATCAAAAAGGATTGACAATTTTATCGTAAGAATTTAGGTTTACGACAAAAATATAACTTTTACCTGTGCTGGTAAGGAAGCAATATTTTTAATTGTCAAGTAGTATATCTAGACCGGGTCCTTTATTTTCCTTACCGATCGCTTTTTCAAGCAATATGCGCTGTTCTATTGAAGCTATAATCTTCCTAGTCTGCACAACGGCATCAGGATTAACTGATATGCTATCTATTCCACATCTAACTAGAAACTCTACAAAATCTGAATAAACGCTTGGAGCCTGTCCGCATATGCTTACAGTCTTACAGTCTTTATGAGCTAACTTAATTAACAGTTTAATTGCACGTTTAACTGCTAAATCTCTCTCATCAAACAGATGTGCGACAGTCTCATTATCTCTGTCGCAACCTAGGATCGTCATCGTTAAATCATTACTACCAATACTATAACCATCAATATACCTGTTAAATTTATCCGCAAGGAGAACATTACTTGGTAACTCGGCCATTAGCCAGACTTTAAAGTCTGGGCCCCTCCTCAACCCCTCCTTCTCCATAATCTCAATTATCTTTTCTAGCTCGTCAACTCTCCTACAGAATGGTATCATGACCCAAAGGTTTTTAAGACCATATTCTTCCCTAACTTTTTTAACGGCCCTAATTTCAAGCCTAAATGCTTCAATATACTTTGGATCATAGTATCTTGATGCACCCCTCCAGCCCAACAGCGCCGAGGGTTCGACTGGTTCATATTTCACTCCACCCTTCAATTGTCTATACTCCGAGGATTTGAAGTCGCTGAAGCGCATGATGACAGGTCTTGGATAAAAGGCTACACATATTCGACGGAATGCTTCAGCAAGCTTATTGATGAACTCCTCAGCCCTGCCAGTTTCAATCATATGAAGTGGGTGCTCACCTATCTCACTTATCCAAATAAATTCCTGTCTAAGTAACCCAACACCATCAACTGGCAGGGCTGCAACTTTTTCGGCGATCTCTGGCTCTCCAAGATTTACATAGACCTTCGTCCCAGTAATTATGTAAGGTTCAATGGGGCCCGCTGCTACGGGCCTAGCCTCAGCTTTTTCAGTAATTTTCTCAAAAGATTCTTTGACGACGCCCTCATAAACAACGCCTAGGCTTGCATCAACGGTTACCATCATACCATCCTTAAGGACTTCTGTTGCTGGTGTACCATGAGAGGCAGTTCCAACAATACATGGTATGCCAAGCTCCCTAGAGACTATTGCGGCGTGGCATGTCACTCCACCAGAATTGGTTATAATCGCAGCTGCCTTACGCATCACAGGAACCCAGTCAGGCGCAGTCATTTCAGTAACGAGTATCTCTCCTTTTTGCAACTCGCCAATTTTATCAGCGCTTGGTATAATGCGGACTCTTCCAACAGCTATGCCCGGGGACGCTGGAAGACCACGTACTAAAATATTTCTCTCTTTCGTTACATCTATTTTCTCCTCAACAATCTCAGCCTTCTTCAGGGACCAAACCGTCTCAGGTCTAGCCTGCAATATAAATATCTTTTCAGTTCTCCCGTCCAGGGCCCACTCAATATCCATTGGTTTACCGTAATGATTTTCGATCATTATGGAATATTTGGCGAGTTCCTTAATCTGCTCATCTGTGAGAACTTGCTTATTTTGTAGTTCTGGAGGGACAGGCTTCTCTTCAGTTCCACTATGTAGGCTTCTCACCAACTGGACTGTTTTTCTTGGAACATTCTTCTTTACGATTTTCAGGTCAGATTTTCTAACATAGTATTCGTCTGGAGTTATTTTACCCTGAACAATATATTCGCCCAACCCATATCCAGCCTCTATTAGGACAACGCTTCTATCTCCAGTAGCTACATCAAGCGTAAATGCGACGCCGCTAGCCTTGCTATAAACCATTAGCTGAACAATCGCACTTAATGCTACAGCCATATGGTCAAAACCCTTCTGAGTTCTGTAAAATATTGCCCTATCAGTGAATAAGCTTGCATAGCAATGCTTTATCTTTTCAACAACCTCATCAGCCCCATGAACATTTAGATATGTTTCCTGCTGACCAGCAAAACTCGCGTTGGACAGATCCTCAGCTGTAGCCGAGCTACGAATTACAACAAATGGATTAGTCTCACCAATCATCTTAGCAAGATTCTTATAGGCGCTCACAATCTCCTCTTTCAGGTCTTCTGACATTTCAGCAGACACTATGATGTTTCTTATTGCAGCGCCAACCCTCCGAAGCGTTTCTGTGTCATTTGGATCCTTCAGTTCCTTAAGAATTTCAGCTATCTTATTATTAAGGCCATTAGCCCTTATATAATATCTATATGCGTCTGCTATTATAGCAAAACCATAGGGAACTGGTACGCCAACCCTTCTGACTAGTTCTCCCAAACTTGCACCCTTACCGCCAACAAGCGGCGTATCCTCAATGCCTATTTCATCAAACCACAGTATATATCTCGCTTTCCCTTCTGACATTCTCATCCACCGATATTATTTATTTGCTGAATAGAAATCTTTTTAACATCTATTCTGCAGGTTGTTGGGAGCTTTGCAGCAGCCCTTCTTAAAGCCTCCTTAGCAATCTCAAGACCACTCTCATCCACCTTAACAACTATTATTTCTTGGTCTGGCTCAACGCGGGCCGCTCTGCCAACTGGCTTACCAAAGGCCCTGCGCATACCTTTTTGGAGCCTTTCAGCCTTCGCACCCATCACCATCTTATTTTCTCTCAGAATTACATGCGGTATGACAAGAACACGCATAAAGAACCTTTCACCTAGCATCTTCTGTAAATATCTATTAGCAGCGATACGCGCCGCCTCAAGGGCATTATGCCTAATCTGAACACGTTCATTCGCTATGAGTGAGATCTGATAAGTATAAGTTTCTGAGGGTTTTCCCAGAGTATATTTAGTTATTTTTGATTGCGGGATACTCTTAATATACTCTGCTCTAGCATATGGCATACCTTTAACTTCTCTATAATTCTTCGCCTTCATGTCTATTCCCAACGCTCCTCTTGTCTAATAATAAATTAGAATTTTTACTTAAAAAATTTAAACATTGATATAAGGATTAATAAAATTTGCTACCTAAATGAGACTAGAAGTATTGAGTTGACCTCTTGCCCACAAACCAAATTCTAGCTAACTCATCATAATTTTTGAGGATTCTCTTTAGTATCGGAATATACATTTCTATTTCTTCGTCAGTCATGTATTGAAATTGATATTCCCCTATGTATGGAGATGGTTCACCAATCCTCGTTATAAACTCTATGTGCATGAATGGGTCACCATGCTTAATCGTTATTGGAAGTCTCTCATTACTTAAATTAACCACTTCTAGGGCTAGCCTCCCGACAAAGCCACTATGAACCTTAGCCGCATTAAGGAAAGATAAGCCCATTCTGCCATACTTGCTCTTAGCAGTCAAATGCGCTACAACGTTTGGTGGAGTGAACACTATCTCATTTGAGACAAGATTCTTGTGCTCAAGATACTGGAGAGTAACATCCTCCCTAACTGTTAGAATATATCCATCCCCATCAAGAAGATTCGGATCGAATGGATGAATACACTTATACTCCTCTATAAGCTTAGCTAGCCTGTCTCTTCCGAGAATACACATCGTCCATCCCAATAAAATTGGCTTAAGGACTAGAATTTAAGATCTACAATCACGCAAAAATATATCTTTGTATTAAGACCGCTTAATCGTCTTGCACCAAAAAAGTTAGAAATACAGAGAATATTTCTTTTTGTTGAGGTTGGAAAGATTGATCTTGGGGCATAATTTAATTAGGGAATACATTCGATCCAAGAGACTGATAATCGAGCCCATGAGTGACGAGATAGTTCGAGAGGTCGGCTTAGATCTTAGGATCGCGGATGACATCATTCTAGAGGGTGGCGAAGCCAAGATCGTATGGACACTAGAGTACATTAAAATGCCAGTTGATTTAATCGGCTTCTGTAATATAAGATCTACTTGGGCCAGAACTGGGTTGATTATACCCCTAACAGTTGTTGATCCAGGGTTTGAGGGGCAATTAGCTATAGAGATTTATAATGCAACAAAGCAGCCCATAAAGATAACAAGGGAAGAGAGGTTCTTACATCTTATACTGGCGAAATGTCAGGGAGCTATACCATATAAGGGCAGATATCAAGGACAAAAATATCAACGTACCTGAAAAGACCTTCTCACCAGAAATCCTAGTTTCAATTTTAGGAAAATAAACTTTTGAGTATAATATAAACGCCCTAAAAACTATAACTTAAAATTAAAAATTTAAATTGTAGTATGATAACAAAGTAAGATGGGCCGCTGGGATGATAATGAGGGCCCGTGAAATCGGGCCAAAACCCGATTCGGGAAGCGTAGCATGGATAACGCGTCGGCCTTCTAAGACTAACTCAAAGAGAGCCGGAGATCCCGGGTTCAAATCCCGGCGGGCCCGCCATTTTTCGGTTCAACTTATATCCTTTTGCGATGTGCTAATAGGAGTTAGAAGTTCAGTTCTTATGTGTTAGCTAATATCAAAACTCATAGTCTACCTTTCTTCGCCTCGATCTCAAGGGCTTTTAGGGGTGTCAAAATTTTTATTAGTGAATCCCCACCATCATATAACTTTATTTTTCTCTTCATCATTCTGAATGCCATGACCACCTTGGTCTTAACAAGCATATCGGAGATAAACGTCGTTTTCTTTTTACTAGATTCCTTTAACATTTTAACCCACCAAAAATAAAAGATCTCAATTTAAGGGGCTCGAACCCAAAAGATGGTGGGCCGGGCCGGACTTGAACCGGCGATCTTCGCCGTTCTCAATTAGTTTGTGAGGGCGACGTCCTAGCCAGCTAGACTACCGGCCCAGTCTAAAATTATTAACTCCTTTTATAAAAACATATTTTCTATTGGGCGCTTAAGTGTTAAGTTTTCATGAATGATTTCCAATTAATTTTACTGCTGATGCCTTAAACATTATGAAGACATGTGCATCTAAATTTAACTTCATCTCCTTAAGGGATCTCTTGGTTATCTGTGTAGCGAACTCTTTTCCACCCTCAACTCTAACCCTAACTTTAGCAGTATTCCCCTGATCAGATATCTCGATTATTCTCCCATCAAAGATATTTCTAGCGCTCGTTGGCACCTTTTTAGTGAGTAAAGTTATACTCTCCGGAGGCACGTAGATCTGTACAGGCCCAGCCTTCATGAACGTTGCCTCAATCTTTAATCCATCACCAATATCTATAACTGAAGTTCCATACTCGGTTATTTTTGAGAAGCCAGAAAAGATGTTTTCAATCCTTATATATTTTGAGAGTTCAGGTGAGCTAAGTGATATTTCACTTGAGGGAGCAATTCTAACTATCTTCCCCCTATTCAGTATTGCTATGCGTTTAGTCAAATCTCTCACTTGCTGGAGGTCGTGTGAGGCCATTATAATTGTTGTGTTCCTATTTCTATTAATATTCTTGAGAACCTCCTCAATTATCGATATACTTCTCGGATCCAAATTTGAAGTTGGCTCGTCTAGAAGCAGAAGATGCGGTTCAGTTACGAGAGCCTGCGCTAGGGAAACCCTTTGCATTTCGCCGCCTGAAAGTTTAATAGCATTTCTTTTCTCAACCCTGCTTAGCTGGACGAGCTCAAGGACATTTTTAACCTTCTTTTCAATTTCATGAGAACTTAAGCCTCTAACCTTTAAGCCATAGGCAACATTGTCAAAGACACTTGCGTTAAATAATATTGGTCTCTGCGGTACAAACCCGATTTTCCTACGAAGTATATGTAGATCTCGATTAGAATAGTTAACTTTCTCGCCCTCAAGCCAAACCTCTCCGCCATTTGGCTTCTCTAATAAGTCGATTATCCTCAATAATGTTGTTTTTCCAGCACCATTCGGTCCAACTAAGGCAATAGAATCGCCATACGGGACGCTTAAATTGACTTTGTCCAAGACAACTTTACCAGAAAATTCCTTAGAGACATCGCGCAGCTCTATATGGGCTATCAGGGTAGACCCCCATTTTAAGCAGCTCTTCTAAATCTAATTTGCATTATAGTTAACGCTAAATTTATTAAGAAGGTTATTCCTAAGAGAATAATTCCAAGAGTTAGCGCCACATCAAAATTTCCAAGCTCAACTTCAGTTATTATGGCTGTGGTTAACGTTCTCGTATACCACCTTATGTTGCCTCCAGCAATCATTATTCCACCAACCTCAGATATAGCTGCTCCGAAGGCCACTATTATGGCCGTTATAATTCCTCCCTTAGTCTCTCTAATAACCATCCAAGCAGCCTGTCTCTCAGTCGCTCCAAGGGAAAGTGCTCTCTCCCTGACAGCCTTCTCAACCTCAGCTATTGCTGACATACTAACTCCAACAATTATAGGTGTAACAAGTATCACTTGAGTTATAATCATTGCTACTGGTGTATAAAGTAAGCTTAGGAAGCCGAGCGGCCCAGACCTGTTAAATAATAGGAAGATTATTAGCCCCGCTACAACTGGTGGTAAGCCCATAAGCGTATTCATAGATGTTGTTACAGTGGCTTCTATTAACCGTGAAATAATCTTTTTCTTGCTGAAGCGCTTAAAGCCGAGCATAGCACCTAATGGTATGCCTATTGCTGAGCCTATGGCGACGGAGATTAATGAGACTTGAAGGGACAGGACGGTTATGCTTAAAATCTCCCAAGTAGACGATGCTTGGGATACTTTTCCATTAACGGACTCCCCATATGTTTCTTGACTTAGATACCAGCTGAGATCCTCCTCTTGATTTAAGTAGCCCATTTTCTCAGCTAGATCAGTCTCCCATGCAAGGGGATTAAAAAGTACCTCACCATTATTCCTGAAACTTTTAATTATCTCCTGAACATCCCTAGAAACTAAGAATGCCACTAGTGTCAGTGCTCCCTTATAATTCACATTGGGGTTTTTCTCCGGATTAACAAGTATTAAGCTATAGGGATTATAGAGCGGTGGTTCGCACTCTACCAATATAGTTAATTTCTTCATCTGGTCTCTATATAAGAGCCACGTTGCCCTGTCGACAATTGTATACGCGCCTATTTCATCAGCAATTCTTAAGAGCGAGCCCATTCCACGGTTAACTTCAATATACCATGGATTAATGCTGGAGGCAGGCATAATGTTAATGCTCCGCCATATGCTCAGCTCAACCATATGAGTACCAGATCTATCGGCTCTTGAAACGAACTTTGATTTACTCTCGGCTATTTTATGGAAAGCCTCCATCGCATCTTTAAGACCACGTATTCCCGCTGGATCATCAATTGGCCCAACAATGATGAATTCATTATACATTAAACCTATTCTGTGAATCCCGAAGCCCTCCTTGACAAAATTGAGCTCCTGATCCCTTGAGTGTACTAGAACTACATCTGCTTCACCTCTCCTAGCTATCTCTAGGGCTTGCCCTGAGCCAACTGATAAGACCATAACCTTGATGCCATATCTTCCCTCAAATACTGGTATGATCGTGTCTAAGAGCCCGGAATCATATACGCTCGTTGTCGTAGCCAGCCTTACAATTGGTTTCTGGGCAGCTAACCAATGATGGGCTAACAAAGTCGATGAGAGGACTATTGCAACGGCGACTGCCAAGACTTTCAACATTCTGAGCATAAATGCGATCACCACGCTAAGGAAATATTTATACCTTTTTTGAGGCCTCCTTGAGTTCTTCCTTATTTTCTACTATCTTCTCAATGGCATGCACTATATCATCCATATCTTCTCTTGAGCCCAAGAGTACATAGTGTGGGATCCAGAGCCCCTCATAATAACACGCCCTCTCCGTGGCGGGTAACATAATACTGGAATAGTTCACCTGCTTAGCATAATATCTGCAGGAAAGAGGGCACCGTTCAAAATACTTTAGGTGGGCCTCCTTATAGAGCGGCTTAGAATATCCAACGCTTACGGGTATCCCTTCAGCTTGAAGAGCCCTAGCGATAATTGATTTAGATACGCTGCCGAGGGCTTCTGGGTCAACCTTAAATATATATAGGTGATATGGATTTCTCGTCACCCGCTTGTCTCTCTTGAGAGTTTTAATGCCATCTATCCTTGACAATTTGCTTGTCAAGTACGTGGCATTGCTAATCCGCCTTTCAGTTTGCTCATCAAATCTCTCCATCTGGGCCAGTAGAATTGCTGCCTGAAACTCAGTCATGCGGTAATTTGACCCTGGAAAATAGTGTTCATACCAAGATTTGTCTGGAAGTCTTCCACAATTATGTAGTGACCAAGCTCTAAGATAAAGGTCTTCATCATTTGTCACCACTATACCACCCTCCCCGCTAGTGATGTTCTTGCTCGATTGGAAGCTAAATGCCCCAATATTACCTATAGCGCCAACTCTCCAGCCTCTCCACTCCGCGCCCCATGCTTGGCATGCATCCTCAATTATGTATATGCCCTCCCTCCTAGCGATGGATATGAGCGAATCCATATCAGCAGGCCTGCCGCCGATATGAACGGGTATAATGGCCTTAGTCTTATCAGATATTAGTGACTCAACGCTCTTCGGATCTATTGTGTATGTTTCCGGATCGATGTCGGCGAAGACTGGAACTGCATTTACATATAGGACTGCTATCGCCGTTGCCATGAAGGTGTATGCTGGAAGTATAACCTCGTCTCCACATCCAATCTCTAAGGCTCTAAGCGATATCTCGAGGGCTACTGTTCCACTTGCGACGGCAACACCATATTTAGCATGTTG
>JAWAXL010000023.1:0-19409 GCA_038820405.1 Bathyarchaeia archaeon | reverse complement strand
TACAATGTTAATTATTTCTTCATAAAGACTTTTATCCGATTCCAATTGTATAGTGTCGCCATTGGCTGGTTGCGCCGTCGTATATATTTGCACCTGGCGTCTAATTATCACGTCATCGAGTAGGTTCAGCAGTATAGATGCAATCTTATTCGCCGCATCCGCACATCCAATAATTTTGACGCCTTGCCTATCAAATTTATCAAATATTTCAATATCTGGCTGGCAATCATCCTCCGAGGTTGCTGGTATTTTAAATCTAGTCCTTATTATTTCTGAGGGCTGAACTATCTTGAAGCCATTGTCAAGAAGTATCTTTGTTAATGCCGTGGTGTATATTCCTCTTACTTTCACCTTAAGGGCTTCACCAGCCAATTCATAATCCCCTCCTCTTAATCCTATATAGACTGCCCACCCTCTTAACATCAAACTTGACGTTAAGTATTTCTTCAGCAAGCCATATGTTTGACTCAATGTGGTCAGAGATCATCCTTGTTAGATATGTTGATTCACCATCGGCTAGGGCTACATAGGGTATAAGCATGTCAGCCATATGTATGTCAACGGTTGCTCTACTATCCACCTCCTCAAGAAGTCCTCTAACTGTCTCCTGAGCCACCTCCTCACTTGTCTTTCCAATTTCACCTACCGAATCACTCCCAAGAAGCGCGCCTTTATCAGTCTCAACCCAAAGAACAAGCGAACTGCCCTTCTGCAGCGGGTTTGAGAAATCATTTATTATTTGGATCTTGGGATCTAAACCTCTAGCTTGAAGGAGTCTTTCAGCCTCCTTAGCTTGTCTCTCAGCAACTCTCCTCTCGGCCAAAAATGTGCAAACTGAAACTCCCCTAACAGATTTTATCTCACCAAACTTCTCAAGCATTATAGAATTAAGGGCCTTAGATGGCTGGGTCCTCAATATGACCTCACCCATCCCCTTTGGATAATATCCATACTTTTTAACTTCAATTTGAGCCTTCAACCCCATCTTTTCAAGCATCTTTAAGAGAACATTTACTAGGTAATTTATGGTTGGAGAGTTTTTAACGTCTGTCCCACCTTTAGAGATCCTTAGAGTAATCGGCTTCTTAGCGAAAGCACATATTGGTAGAACTGTCATTATCAGCATCGGTATGCTGCCAGCAGTCCCTATCTCAGCATGTATTTCACCACCACTTATCTCCCCAGGGTTGAACCAGAGTTCCTGAGAGCCAATATAGGCCCCCTTAACCTCAGCATTACATAATTTAGCAGCCGTGAGAACTGACTCTAAGTGTTGTGGCCTTAAACCTGGCTCGCTCCGCTTCTTCCTAATGTTATATATATGCAGCGGCTCACCTAAGATGCAGGCGAAGGCAATAGATAAGCGTAAAATTGTACCGCTGCCACTCTTCTGTCCACCGTCGATCTCAAGCATTCCTAAAGGCCCTTCCTTAAAGAAGCTTCCAAGAATAAAAACTAGGATTATTAAAAAATAAACTTTAACCTTCAGCTAATCATATGAGATGATTAAAAGATTATTTGAGGAATTAAGTCTCGTTTAGACCTTCTTAGGTTTTGGGCGTTATCACTATTTTTATATTTAATATGAGCCTGGCATCAGAGCTCTAAAGATTATAATTCAAAAGAATCAATTTCCTTATATTTTATCATGGTCAATCCCGAATATATTTTGGTCTGAAGAATCTCGTTAGAATAATCTTTGTAGTATGAACTGCTTGGAGAGGAATACATTAGCCAAGAGCAAGTAATCTTATTTTATACACCAAGATTACCTAGCTAAGAGTAGCCTCTAAGTTTACTTCTAGGAAATGATTCATTTGAAAGTATTTAGATATAAAAGGTTTCACTAGGCTCTCTTCTGGTCTTTTCCTCAGCATCTCTTCTTGCCTCTATACTCATGACGCTCTTTTTTGCACCTTGCCTTGTGACCTCGATATCATACTTTATGAAATCTTGTACGAATCCTGCTAACTTCTTGTTCATTTCAGCAAGCTCTTCCTTGGTGAAGCTGACCATTATGTCTGGATTATTTACCCAGTTCATCCAGCCAAGTAGGCTTCTGTGGAGCACTATCAAAATGAAGCGCATCGATTGAACTAGCTCAAGCCTATCCATATCCTTTCTTTCAGCTAACTTCCTTATTTGTTCAAGGGCTCTTTCAGATGCTTGTACCCAGCCCTCACTCAATATATCCCACCCCATTAACTCACCAACTTACTCAATATGTTGACATGCAATAAAAGTAAACCAACGCTAATATCTCTTTTGGTGGCGTATGAAAATACTTATATTCTCCTAGTATATTATTCTGAAGTCTTTAAATTCATTAGCAGGTTTCTCCCATATGACCTCGACCTCCTCTACCTTAGCCCCAAGAGGGCCTCTTCGGCAAAATTCTATCATAGCCTCAACTGCCTCCTTTTCGCCCTCAAAAACTGCTTCTACCCGACCATCTGGCAAATTGCGAACCCATCCAGTCACTTTGTTCCGTATGGCCCTTAGCTTAGTTTCATGCCTGAAGAAGACTCCTTGAACTCTGCCACTCACAAAGACATGCGCTCTAACCTTCATGTACAATCCCTGCCCTAATAACCAGCAGCATCATTTTAGCTTACTTCTTGGCTAAATTTCTTTAAATTTTATGGTCTGATTAAATAAATCTACATCATATACGCGATTAACATCAAAATTTACTCCGAGCTCCTCATACTCTCGTTCAGTTAGAAATAAAATTATCTTTGGCATCGTTATTTGTGTTTGTATATTGAGTAGTGGCATTTGTTGCTGCATTACCCTAAGTATGTCCTGAATCATTTTAGCTTCTGCACTCTCAGGTCTAGTAATAAATCTTGGGGTAGTTTCCTCTTGAACGAGCTCTATACGTTTACCAAGATTACCATTTAGATCTCTATATGACTCTATTCTATTAACTCTAACTCTCATGATATTATACACCAACTTTGTATAATATTTACACAGTTATAAAAAGATTGATTTGCCCAGTCTTACTCTAACTCAACTGTAGCCGGAGGCTTAGGAGTCACATCATAATATACCTCAGAAACGTCTGAGCATTCCTTAAGGATTCTCTCGGCGCACTTAATTAGACAATTCCACGGAAGCTTCATAACGTTGGCGGTTAAAAAGTCCTTGGGTTCTAACAGCCCTAATTATTATGGAGTATGGTCTTCTAATTTCTAATTCACGAATTAGGTACAAGACCCTCGTGATAGATGGATTGGTCTCAATAATCGTCTTCTGCACTTCAATTAGGCTGCTCAGCGGCAGCACATATATTCCGTCGCGAGAGCACTTTATGGCAGCAATATTACCATAATTTCGCCTATTTTTCCTAACTCCCGTAGCTCTATCACTAAAAATTTTAACTGAAATACTTTCGGACTCAACATTAAGAAATCTAGCGGAAATATCCTTAATCCTTCTAATGTTTGGGTTAGGCTTAAATCTATTGTCTATTATTGCGGCGAAGTACTGGCTCGGCTTATACTCAGATAAATAATCTTCAACAATAGCGGTAGCTTTTTTCAAAGCCATAAGCTTTTCTAGTCTAATCTCACCAACAACTCTAATGGAGAGCCCTGGCCCTGGGAAAGGTTGTCGCTCACATATCTCAGGTGGGATCTTTAAGTAGCGGGCAACTTCCCTGACCTGCCATTTTAATAAATTTGCAAGTGGTTCCACGACCTTAAAGCCATATAATTCACGCGGGTTTATGCCAACTTGTTCTAGAACGTTATGCTGAGTTTTTATTCCACCCTTGGTCTCTATTACATCTGCAAGAATCGTTCCCTGAATAAGATACTCACAGTTCTCTCTTTTAGCTATCTCACTCAGAACTTTATAGAAGATTGCTCTAAAGATCTTACGCTTCTCCTCAGCATCTCTAATACCGGAAAGGGCTTTGATGAAGCGCTCCTGTACTCGCTCAATTCTCACCGGTAGGTTAAGGGGCGGCTTTGAGAGTATTTCAGCAACCCTCTCAGGCTCGTTAAGCCTCATGAACCCATCATCAAGAAAAATGCAAATCAGGTTATCGCCTACAGCCATATGAGTTAACACTGCGCAAGTTGAGCTATCAACGCCACCCGAGACTGCGACCAGCACTTTATTACCATTAACAATCCGCGCAATCTCATTAATCTGTCTCTCAACGAAAGTTTTAGGGTCAAAAGTTTCTTGAGCCAATTCAAACACCATATTAATTATTGCTGGATATCATTAATGTAAAGCATTTTTATTTAACTATTCTTATAATATTGTCTAAAAGATCTTTGTGGAGAAATCTTCCGCCAAGATTCCTTCGAGTATTCTAATATTACGCATATTTAATTAAATTTTATTATAGAAAAGTATATTTATTAGATTAAATAAATTATATTTCAACAATTAATGGAAGTAATTTGATGGAAGAAATTGTTAAAGTCCATGTTTCTGGGATTGCTCAGGTTGACACACCGTTTGGTCCGACACCGATTCTCCTCTTAGAAGATGATAATGAGAGAGTTTTAGTTATAGCTATCGGTGGGGCGGAGGCGTCTTCAATAGCTATTGCTTTAAGGGAGGAGCACTTACCAGTACCTAATACTCATGATTTAATGATGAATATATTTGATGAAATGAATATCAGAATTAAGAAGGGTGAAATTTATGATATTCAATCGAATAGGTTCCTTGCAAGAGTTATCCTTGAGAGTGAAAAAGGTGAGAGCATTATTAATGGTAGACCAAGTGATATAATAGCGCTAGCGGTTAGGGCTGGCGCAGACATATATGTTACAGAGGACGTCATGCAGAGGGCATCTATAGAAAAGTCCGCACTGTTAAAAGGGAGAGAGGAGGAGGGCGAAGATAAAGAAGAGTGAATTTAATAAGCGTCACTACTCTTGCTCTAGATACAAATAATCGATATTAAAATTTAAGTGCCAAAAATGATGGGAAAATAGTTCCTATTTTGATGAGATGATGCAAAATCTATTCACATATAGTTCTCTGAAAGTTTTAAGAGTACGGATTTTCTTAGTGGATTTAAATCTAAAATGTTTTAAGAGCTTAAGACTAAGTATATTAAGTGTTATTGGGGAGATCAGCATGAAGTTGGTTACAGTTCTACTTCCAGAAGCTTACCTTGAGGGGCTTGACGAACTTGTTAGACAGAACATGTATCCTAGTAGGAGCGCAGCTATAAGGGCTGCTGTCAGAGACCTTTTAAGACGCGAACTATGGTCAAAATAGATTAAATAGTAATACTTAATTTATTGATTCATTATAAATTTATTGTGCAGCTGGCCAATGAAGAAGCCCGTCGCTTGGGAAACATTCATGACTGATGGACGGACAGCTAAGGTCAGCTGCATCTTATTCCCTCTTAAGAGACTAGTTTTTCTCTTATTATGATGGATTTGACAGCGTTATAGTCTTCAAATTAGTTCCTATGGAATCTAATTTAAACCAGACTAGGTTCATGGCTTGTAATAGTTAATCTCCATTTTCCATAGTTACATTAAAGACTAAAGGATAACTTCTGGCTTCCTCTCATTAAATACCGCGCTTTACTCAACTTTTAGGGGTGAGATTATTCCACCACAAAACATTACAATTAAATTAACTGCCATGTTCATCGCGTTATCTAACATATCAGCTTTTATTCCAGGTACGCCGCAGAAAACGATGATGGCTCTTCTAGTCTCCTCTGTTATCTTTGTCCGCTCTGAATCTCTGTGAGGGTATATTGCAATTAAGCCAGCATTATCTGAGAGAACTATCTCACAGCCTCTCATCACCATTGGCTTACTCATACCTATGCCGTAAAACTCCTCATCCTCACGCGCGTACCTAAGGGTGATTTCATCTCCAATAACTTTATCTGCATCAAAAGAGCCTATCGCAACCTCAGACTTAATGGATGCTATGTTCAATGAGTCCACAAAGGTATTAATTTTTGGTATAGGATTGTTTAGAAGTATCCTTCTTATAAGGGCCTCTGCGGCCGGCCTATTCTTAGTTGGGTCTAAACCAATCCTCCAGAAGAAATCTCTATAGGCTCTAACGCTCGGAACATCTTTCAGCGTCTCAATTCTATATTTAGATCTAATCTCTTCAACAACTTTTATCTTATGGGATTCTAATTCAGGGTTCTCTGCAGTAACTCTTAAATTCTCCATGAGAATCGCTAGAATACTTAATCCTGGGAAGCTCTCAGCAACTTTTTTATCAATTATTACGCGCATAATATTATCACCATTCATAGAACCTAGGTAATTATTGGAGGGGTTCGGCGACAAAAATATTATCTTTGTTAGATGTTATACGAGCCTTTAACCTAGCTCCTACTAGGGTATCTTTGGCATTCACAAGTGTTATACTTCTAGTTCTGTTTACATCTACAGCCAGCCACTCGCCCTTAAGCCATCCAGGCATAACTACCTCCACGCGTATAATCTCACCTCGTCTATATGGCATTGGCATATTTATTTGCTTATATATTCCAAAGTCCTCTGGTTTAAGAATCAACTTAACGCAAAACTTTTTCTCCCATTCTCTAAGACGGTCATAGAACTCCCCCCATGATATTGGTTTAACCCCTCTAACTTTCCGCCCATATTTGTGCACGAGATACTTTTGTATACCTAGAGGGGGATATTTCTTTCCAGCCTTCAAATTTAAGGCAAGCCTGATTATTTCTGGAATCTCTGAATCGTTTATTCCGGGAATCCAGACTGGCGCGATTAACAAATCGATCTTTGTGTTCGAGGTTATATGGCACATCAGCTCAACGACCTTCAAGGGATCATACCAATCCGTTCCGGATAATTTTCTCGCAAGTTCTGGATTAAGCGCATCTAACGAAATGTTTATTCTTGTTAAGCCAGCATCTGATAGCTCGTCGATGAGCTTCTCAGTTAGGGTTGATCCATGGGTCTGCATAGAGATAACCTTTACGCCGTTGATCTGGCTTAGCCCGAAGACCAGGTCAACTATCTTTGGGTAGGTTATTGGGTCGCCGACCGTATCTATATGGGCCTCGATTCCACGGCCACCCTTAAAAGCAACAGCTCTCTTAAAAGTTTCAAGCAAATATTCTAGTGGCACAATATACTCTGTCTGCCTTAATCTAGAGTTTGGACCAGCATCCATTGAACAGAATATGCATGAGAGTGGACAAGTTGTTGTTGGGCGAACTTGAATAACATTCGTTCCCCTATCAATTAAACCAAATGCAATACAGCCTAGGAGCGGAATATCTTCGGATATTTCAATAATCTTTCTAACCATTCCCCTCCAGCATCAGAAGTATTTCCTTTAAATTGCTAACTAAATGTATATGAAGTAAATATTTATCTTTTCAGAAAGTATTTTTATGGCGTGGTGCATCTTGCTACTAATTAAGAACCTGGAATCCAAGATATCTTATTTTGAGAGACTGCTACAAAATATTTCAAGAGATATTCTGGCTAATGTTTTTTATGAAAGTGCTTTACCTTCAAGGCTTTTAGCAGATTCTGAAAACTATTTAAGTGCATTGAAGAATACTGCCGAGGAGATCAAGAACGCCTTAATTATCCTTAAGCCTGAGAGAGCGCCGTCAATAAAGAGAGCATTTAGGGAATTTATACAGTTGATTAATGTCTTCACAGAGACTCTCAGAAATGCGGAGGAAACACAAAGTTCATCAAAGGGTTCTCTCGAGTATTTAAAGGAAGCCGTGAAGCAAGGTCGAATCCTCATAAACCTAGCTAGGGATATAGCGAAAAATCCATCAAAGAGTATAATCGAGGTTCTAAGGCTGAAGGAGATATCTGATGCAAAGGATTATATTTTGAGGATAAATATGCCAGAAGCGGTTTATGCAAGACTTGAGTATTTTAAGAAGAACTTGGAAAGTTTTAAGGAGCACGTTTCAAGCCTTGAGCAGATCGCCAAGGATCTATTGAAGCATATAGAGAGGATTGAGGAGGAGATCTCCAAGTTACAGCAGTAATGGAGTGAGGTGATATCGTTATTATGAGCATGGTTGATATAACAGCTAAGCCGGAGGTTTATCGTGAAGCCACCGCTATTGGCAGGATAAAACTTAGGTCGGAAACAGTTAGACTAATCAAAGAGGGTCTTATTGAAAAAGGCGATCCGATCCATACTGCTAAAATAGCTGGTATACTCGCGGCTAAGAATACCCCGTTGCTTATACCCCTCTGTCACCCAATACCCATAACTAATGTCGATATTGACGTGAGAATCATTGATGAGAGTATCCTTGAGGTTGAGGTGACTGTTAAATCCAGAGCCCAAACTGGTGTCGAGATGGAGGCTCTCGTTGCGGCCTCCACAGCACTATTAACTATTTGGGATATGGTCAAGAAGTATGAGAAGAACTCTGAGGGTCAGTATCCGCATACATTAATCCAGGATATACGTGTTGTAAGAAAGGTGAAAAGAGAGAAATGAGTGAGACGACTCTGAGGCATAAGGCTGAGGCGCCGAAGAGCCTAAGCTTTGCAGTGATAACTTGTAGCACATCCAGGTATAAGGAATATGTTGAGACCAGAAAATTAAATGATGAATCTGGAGACCTTATAATCAATACTCTCAAAGAGAATGGACATAGAGTGGTTATGAGAAAGATAGTCTCTGATGATAGAGAACAAATCCAGAAGATAGTTATGAGGGCCCTTAAGTCACGTAAAGTTGATGCTATAATAACTTCTGGAGGAACTGGTTTAAGTCCAAGAGACGTGACAATAGAGACCATCTGCCCATTACTTGATAAGGAGATACCGGGCTTCGGCGAAATATTTAGGATGCTAAGCTATAGGGAGATAGGCTCAGCAGCAATAATGACTCGCGCAATCGCCGGGGTTGCTAAGGGAAAAGTAATATTCTGCCTACCAGGTTCGCCACACAGCGTGCGTCTCGCGCTTAAGGAGATCATATTGCCTGAAGTTGGACATATTATAAAGCACGTTAGAGAACAGTCCTAAGTTTCTAGCCGGCCCTCTTCATTATAAATGAGACCATCTCATCAGTTAAGTTAAGCCATCGAGCTATCCTCTTTCCCATCCTTGGGTTATTCTGGAGTATTATGACTAGGTATGGTAGGACCTCAACTATTGCGCGTGAGGATGAGAGATGACATTTCCTTCTAATTCTTTTACCGATCTCTTCGAGCATCTCCCTCTCTTCCTTGGTCACGGACGCTGTTTTTATACGCTCAGGAAATCTGAATGGAACCCAACCAGTGGCCTTCCTACTCCATGAAAAGGCTACCCCGGCCGTCATCCAATCTATAATGTATCTCAGGAAGGAGTAGTCCCCAGTCTCTTTAAGCATCCCCCTATAGAGATCTGCCCTAGATATAGCGTCCATCGCCGCAGCTAGCTCATGTGGGTTCTTAATATGGTACGGAATATTTTCATATATCCATTCGAGAAGCATATCCAAGTCTATATCAGCCATGTTCACAGCCATCTTCGCGGAGTTTGCGCTCTTAGCATAGAAAATCATCCTTAAAACATTGAATATTTCCTCCTTTCTATCACGCGCAGCCAGCCAGGAGACATCCTCATACGTTAACTTATCTTTACCTTGGGTGAGGGCTTGTAGATCGAGAACCGCTGACCTCACATCGCCGCTGCTCCTTTCTGCTATAAATCTTAGGGCCTTCTCCTCGGCGACTATCCCCTCCTTAGCGCATATTCTAGCTAAATGCTTCATGACCTCGGTCACGGAGAGTCTCTTAAATTCCACTAGAGAAGAGAAATTCCTTAATGACGCAAACCTTAGATCCCACGCGTTATTTGCAATCAATATTATTGGAGACCTAGTATTTTCTATAATTCTAATAATCTCTGAGAGACCTCCAGTATCAGCTGTGCCAGTTATACCATCGACTTCATCAAAGACGATTATCTTCTTTCTACCAAGGAGAGAACCTAGCTGAGATGCTCTACCAGCGAAGCGTCCCACTGTTTCCTCAGTCCTATATGTGCTTGCATCCGTCATAACAATCTCTAAGTTGAAGTCATTTGCTAGAGACTCAATAGTCACCGTTTTTCCGACACCAGGCGGACCGTAAATGAATAAAGCCTTCTTCTCTGGTATACCTCCCTCCCAAGAACGCAGCCACTCCACTATCTTCTTTTTCGCCTCTTCGTTTCCAATAACCTCTGATAGAGACTTTGGTTTATATTTTATTGTCCATGGAACTGGAGGTGAGGTGGAAGACATATATAAAACCGCCAGTCTATTTGATGCTCTTCTTCATTTCATAGCCAGCCTCAACAAGCTTCGCCAGCAGTACGCTGAGCTGTATCTCCTCCGTTGCTCCTCTAACAAGCCTATAATCTACCTCGCCAATAATGTCCGCCAGCTTAACCTTCCAGCTGTCTGGAATGTTTAGGCGGAAGATTTCCCCATGAATCTGCCTTATTATGTCTGTCCCGGCAATCCCATATCTCCGCGTTAGCTCCCTTAATTTATTCCTAGCGGCTATGAAGTCACCGTTTAGAGCGGTGAGCATCATATCTCTGATATCGGCTGGGTTAGCCTTGCCCACAACAGCGTATACTAGATCGGCGGTGACTGGTTTACCTGTGGAGACAGCGGTCTGGAGGACATTCAGCGTCTTCCTCAGGTCTCCTCCACTAAGTTCAAGTATGGCCTCTATTCCATCATCCGTTATCTCAACCTTCTCCATCTTGCAGATATATCTGATTCTATTGGCAATAGCCTCAGCTGGCAGATAGGTGAACCTGAATGGGGCACATCTGGATTGTATTGGCTCAATTATCTTGCCACTATAATTGGCTATTAGGATGAATCGGGCAGTCTCACTATAGCGCTCCATCGTCCGCCTCAAGGCCTGCTGGGCATCATCAGTCATGTTATCCGCTTCGTCTAGAATCAGTAGTTTGAACGTCACCTCACCTATTGGCTTTGTCCTTGCGAAGGTTTTAACAGTCTCTCTAATAACATTTATGCCTCTCTCATCGCTGGCATTAAGCTCCATAACGTATTCACGGTAATTCTCACCATA
Source organism: Bathyarchaeia archaeon (assembly GCA_038820405.1). Taxonomy (GTDB): domain Archaea; phylum Thermoproteota; class Bathyarchaeia; order Bathyarchaeales; family DTEX01; genus DTEX01. Next base: position 8,359 of record JAWAXL010000023.1, on the reverse strand, counting down.
AAGATCATGCGCTAGGCAGAGAGCTGCCGTCGTTTTTCCGGTTCCAGGAGGCCCGGCAAATATGCAGTGTGGAACGTTCTTCGCCTTGACGAAGCTCTTTAGCCTAGCAACTATCTCATCTTGATCAATTATTTCATCTAGAGTGCGCGGCCGATACCTCTCAGCCCAGAGCTCATAGCCCAAAACTACGCACCCTTCAGCTCTCGTTTTTCAACCGATAAAGAGTAAATGATTTAAGCCTTTAAATTTTTAGGGTCGTCCCAGAAGAGTTATTATAGAGAATTTAATTAATTAGAGCGGCCGCTAACAAGACTATTGAGCAGAGGATAACGATCTTTGGTGCGTTACTAGAGGACCATTATCATAGGATACTAAAGTGAGATTAATTTAAATACTATTTTCTATATTAAATCATTGGGTAATGACGAATCTGACCCTTCTGAGACGTAGATCGGTGATGTAGATCTTGAGTGCCGAACCCATTATCCTAAATTGCTCATAATTTGGTGAGAGTTATGAGGAATGAAAATAAGTGTGATGCAATTATCATCATTAGTTGTAAAAAAGAGCAGGTCTTAGCGATCATTGAATATGTTAAGGCAAGGTTTCCAGAAGTTGAAGTTAACTATGAAGTTCTCAGAGAGGAGATTCTTTAGAGCGAATGCAAATTATAGTCTTCTTACTCTTGCGAACCCTATAGAATCCTTTCACTTTTCATCGAAACGTTTTAATGAGACAATAAAATCCACTTAGCTTAATTCTGGCAGGATAGGATCATAATCGAAATAAGCAGCAGATCGTATGTATATGTTAAACTTGTTGGAATATTTTTATATAATTGTAAGAACTTAAAAATTAGATATGCGAGCAATAGTTATTCTTACCCCAGCTGAATCTAAGCGCCTAATAGCTAAAGGTGTGGTATCTTTACCTATTTTCCAAAGAGCTTTAAAGGATGGAATTATTATTATAGGCGCTGGTACGACTAATGCTTATATTTTTCAGGAGCTTATGGGTCAGGTTCATGGAAAGGAGATCTTCCCATGTGGAATAGTTACTCCAGAGAGACTTTGTCTCTGTAAAGAGGCTGTTCCATATTTAAGAAAATATGGACATGCGCCAGTATGGATTTTCGTAAAGGGTAAGCTTCAGGAAGAGATTAGATTGGACGATGTATTAGATAAGCTAAGTAGCAATGATATATTTGTTAAGGGGGCTAATGCTCTAGATCCGCAGGGTAATGCTGCAGTTTTTGTAGGAGCGCGTACTGCTGGAACCATAGGCAAGTTTTTGGGAGTATTACTTGCGGTGGGGGTTAACATAATTATTCCAGTAGGATATGAGAAATGTATACCAGTTCCTATACATGAAATTTTACCAGAGTTAGGGATTAGCAAAATTGATTACTCGATGGGGATGCCTATAGGACTTGTACCGCTTCCAGGTTACGTGGTGACTGAGAAGGTTGCCATCGAAGTGTTAACTGGCGCTCAGGCGACTCCCATCGGCGCAGGAGGCATAAATGGAGCTGAAGGCTCAATTATACTATTAATTAAAGGTACGGAGGAGCAGGTTAATAAAGCCATTAGATTGATTCAAGGATTAAAGGGAGAGAGGGATAAGACTGTTCCCGTCCCGAATTGCTCGGATTGCATAACTACCACTTGCCCAAATTATCGCCATCCATCTTAAGAACTTTAGATCATAGTGTTTAGATAATGTGCACTATTTGGGGACGAATCATATATATTTAGACGAATTATTGGGCACATATATAGTGGAATTAATCTTAAAATCACTAAGCATGCTAGGGTGTATACTGAATGCAGTACTCTGGAGAAATAATAGTTTTACCGATTGCTTTTGAGAGCTTGGGGGTTAGATCTATGTGCACCTACGTGAAGACGCCGGATATTAGAATATTGTTAGATGCTGGAGTCTCACTTGCTCCTAACCGTTATGGGCTTCCACCACATCCACGCGAGTACATCGCTATTAAGAACAGGCGTGAGGAGATAATTAGATTCGCTGAAAAGTCTGATATTATAACTGTCAGCCACTACCACTTTGACCATCACACATCCTCATATATTGATTGGGCGTACAACTGGTGCTCAGCCGAGATAGCCAAGAAAATATATGGGGGAAAGATCGTATTGGCAAAGAGTTTTAGGGAGAACGTGAACTTCAGCCAGAGAAGGCGGGGATGGCTTTTCGCTAAAACTGGCGGAAGCTATGCTGAGAGACTTGAAATAGCTGATGGAAGAACGTTTAGCTTTGGTGACACAATAATATCCTTCTCTAAGCCCGTCTTCCACGGCCCGGAGGGATCAGATCTAGGCTGGGTTCTGATAACTACAATAAGGTATAAGGATGAGAGCATCCTCCATGCACCGGATGTTCAGGGACCGATCTCGCGGGAGACACTGAACATGATCATTAGGGATAAGCCTAACCTAGCCATAATAGGCGGACCGCCAACATACCTCGCGGACTTTAGGATGAGGGTGGAATATATAGATGCCGCCCTAGAAAATTTGAAAGTAGTCGTTAAGCATATACCCCTCGTTATATTTGATCATCATATTTTAAGAGATGAGAATTGGGAGAGTATAGTTAAGCCATTATATGAGTATGCGTCAAGTATAGGCCATAAAATATTTACTGCATCAGAGTTTCTGGAGAGGGAAAATTATATTCTTGAGGCTTATAGGAGGAGGCTTTACTCCGATGAGCCGCCCTCGGAGGATTTCATGAAATGGGTGAAGACACCATCAGTGAAGAGGAAGCTTATCCCCCCACCAATATGAGGCTGCGGAGCATCTTCTAGAATCATCTATTTTGGAGGATCAAATATAAACAATTTTAATGAATCTATTTTTAGCCATATTATGGTGGTTCCATTGATTGAGGATCTCTTAGAATTCATTGTTAAGAGGGGGCTTGATCTGGGGGCGAGCTTCTGTGAGGCGAGATACTTTGAAGAGAGAATCAATAGTATAACCGTTGAAAATGGTATTGCTAAGGCTATATTCTCTGGGATATTAAGGGGTGTAGGTGTGAGAGTTATTGTTAGCGGAAGCTGGGGCTTCGCCTCCACAAATATGCTGACTAGAGAGACTCTTGAGAGGGTTTTAATGGATGCCATAAGCGGGGCTAAATCTATGATGGCGCATGCTGAAGAGGAAGCCAAGATAATTGCCGTTGAGCCATCAAATGATAGAATATTCCACAAGGTAAAGATTAGTCCTGAGGATATTGACCCTAAGGTTAAGGTGAAAAGGATCTTGGAACTCGAGAAGCCCGCAAGGGAATTCAGTGATAGAGTTAAGGATACACTCATCAATTATAAGGATATCATTACCAGAGTCTTCGTGTGTAACTCCTTTGGAACGCTTATTGAGGAAACCACGCCAAGGACAATTATCTCATGTAAGGTCATAGCTAGGGAAGGGAATCTCATGCAGAGTGGGCATGAGGCTGTAGGGAACGTTGCTGGCTACGAACTGATTGAGAGATTAAGCCCAAAGGATTTCTCTATAAAGGCTGCGGATAGAGCTGTTCGCTTACTTAGTGCTAAGGCTCCGCCGAAGGGGAAGTTCACGGTGGTTGCTGATCCAAAAGTGGGCGGCTTATTTGTCCATGAGATCATTGGACACAATTGTGAGGGGGACCTCGTATACGGCGGCCAGTCAATAATAGCCGATAAGCTTGGGCAGAAGATTGCAAGCGACCTCGTTACAATAATTGATGATCCAACAATGCATGGTTATGGAAGTTTCACTTATGATCATGAGGGGATTAGGGCTAGACCACATATAATTATAAGGGATGGGGTCCTAGTTGGCTTTCTACACTCCCTCGAGTCGGCGGCTAAGATTGGGGGTGTCCCTAAGGGGAGTGCTAGGGCTCAATCGCACCACTATCCGCCGCTAGTGCGTATGTCTAATATATACCTCGCACCTAGGGATATGACGTTGGAAGAGATTTTAGAAGACGTTGATTATGGTCTCTATCTCTCAGGCTCAGAGTATGGTTATGTTGAGTCGGAGAAGGGTCAGTTTACCTGTAAGGTTGAGGAGGGATGGCTGATTGAGAGGGGCGAGTTAACTGAGCATTTAAGGGATGTCGCTATAAGTGGTTTAGTACTAGAAGCCCTAAAGAATATAAGTGCTGTTGGAGGGGATCTCCGCCTAGAGATGCCTGGAATGTGCAGTAAGTCTGGACAGAATATACATGTGGATGGCGGGTCGCCGCACTTCAGAATTGATAGGATCATTGTCGGCGGGAGGAGGTGATCTACTATGGACGCTGATATTTCCATGCCAGTTGAGAGAGCAATGGGTCTCCTAAGAGGCTTAGACGTAGACTTTTATGATGTGGTGGCAGTATATTCTAGGTCGATAAATGTAAGTATATTTGGTAGGGGGATTAGGGAGGCAACATCAAAGGTTGATGTCGGTCTAGGTGTAAGGGTCTTCAAGAATAAGGGTTTAGGTGTGGCTTACACTCAGAGCCTAGATGAAAGCGATGTTGAGGAAACGATTAAGAGGGCCGTAAAGCATGCTAGGGCCGCCCAGCCAGACCCATATTTTAAGGGTATACCTGGGCCTTCTCGTGCTCAGATGGTTCTCGGGCTATGTGATAAAGAGGTGGTTGACTTAACCCTTGAAGATGCTGCTAAAATCTCTAGGAGTATGATCGATGGATGTGAGGGTGTGCGTGGAGGTGGAGTGTACCGCGGCGAATTCAATGCAAACTATGTAAGGTTTCACTTGATGACTTCAACAGGAGTTAATGTTATGGATGAGAAGACCAGCGTCTCGGCTTATATACGGCCAGTATATAGGGAGGGTGGCGATGTTGGCAGCTCATACGAGTTTGATTACAGCGTGCGCCTCTCGGGGATAGATCCATACTTGATTGGACAGAAGGCCGCTAAGAAGGCTGTGGAGCAATTTGGTTCAAGGAGGATTATGAGTGGGGTGTTGCCGCTTATACTTCTCCCAGAGGCATCTAGTACACTCTTTATGAGCTTGCTTTCAGCCCTCTCTGGAGAGAGGGCTGTCAAGGGAAGAACGTTCGCCTCAAACCTCCTTGGAAAGCAGGTGGCCCCGGAAATTATCGAGATTATTGATGATGGTACCATTCCAGGAGCTGTTTTCAGTAGCACATATGATGGGGAAGGAGTTCCAAAGAAGCCGATAAAGGTCATTGAGGATGGCATAGTGTTAACCTTCCTGCATAACTCTTATTCTGCCGGAATTATGAATGTTGAGTCTACAGGGCATGCGATTAGGAATGGGTATAGGGGTTATGTTGGTGCTGGGCCGAGTAATGTTAGAGTTAAGCCAGGAGATAGTATGCTCGATGAGATTATAAATGAGACTAGGAGGGGGATACTCATCGTTGATGCATCTCTTTCACCAAATATTATCTCAGGCGATATATCAGCAACGATCGATGAGGGCTTTCTAATAGAGAATGGGAAGAAGACCTTCCCAATAAAGAACTTAATGGTTGGTGGACACATATTAGAGCTCCTCAAGAATATCGACATGATATCTAGGGAGGGAAGGGTTTTCGGGGGAGGACACTTCTTTCCGACCATAAGAATTAAGGAGGCGAAGCTCTCAGGCGAATAAAAGATCTTGATTAGTATTTTATACGTTCAATCTCCGTTGCATTTTCCTGCTAAGGCACCTCTACAACATCATTTGCCTCTAGAACATTTTCCGTCATATAGAGTTCTGATTCGATGAAGTTGGCGGTGCTTGTGGAAGCACTTATACTTGCCGCATTGAGGTTCAGCTCGATGGGGTAGTAGGCGCAGGCACCTTGTCCCCCTGGAAGTGTAGAATATTCTAAGAGCATGTATAGTGTTGCGGATCTACCTATGCTTGGGAAATAGGCTGAGGTGACAGCGCTGGTGGCTGTGCTGGGCCCTATTGTAATCCAGCTGGTTGCATCTGAGATGACGGCTCCATTAACTATTGTGATGTTCGTGGCCGTAGCCGATGAGCCGCTAATTAAGCTGATGTTTGCGGTCAGCTGATCTAGGATGCTCTGCGGGCTGAGGACGAGGCGGGCATAGTATGGTTTAGTATCCCAGTTCACTGCTCCAATAAAGGCTGCAGTAGTTATTGCTGATGGATTGGCTGAGACAACCGCTGAGATTTCGGCTGAAGTTTTGTTGGCTCCGAGAACAATGCTAATGGGATATGAAGTGAGCTGATATGCATCACCACCTAAGATAGCGTCTGTTTGAGGCACCCTATATAGGATGGATGGGGAGCCATCAGGATACTTAACCACAATCCTCCCATCAACGCCAGTGCCAACAACCACGTCATGAACCACGCTCAGTCGCAGTATATCCTCAGTTGCCATGCCGTAGGCCACTAAGTTGCCGAGGTTATCCCATACCTCCACGCCCATCCCAGCATATAACCCGCTGAAACTCACATTCATAGGATCCGAAGTAGCTATTAGGAAGTCGTCGAAGTAAGCACTTACATTGTTTACCTCAACTCCTATATACGCAGGTTTAAATCTTCTTTCACTGGTTGAGGAGGCAGATACCGTAGCCAGGAGGTTGCCAGTGGAATCGTAGACCCTCGCCATAATGGTCACGGCTTCTTCAGTAACCATATAATTAACAACTATAATGTAGAAGGCCGCAATAGAGTATCCTGGGATAGAAGATGAGCTTAGCGTCCACCAACCCTTCGGATCTTCAACTTTGTAGCTCTGTATCTTAACGGTGTCATTATGTATCTCTGCAGTGTACATCCTGTTCTGTTGCTCCCTTATCATTGATGCTCCATAATATCCCATCCCATTCACAAGTCTTGTCTTCACCACTATCCACAGGCTCAAGTAATTTGATAAGCTCTCGTAGTAGTATTGCGAAGCACCCCCTACACCTCCATTGTCGTCTGATCCCTGCAGCACATTTCCCTTGGCTCCAGGTACACCGCTCACGGAGCTCCATATGCCACCGTTACTATTCCACCCTAGTACTGGATATGTCTCGAAGTCCGTGTATGTAATGGCTACCCTGCCTGTTCTGGTGAGTGTGCATGTGTAGTCGTATAGGGGTTCGTGGAAGGTTATTGGCGGCGGGGTTGGGACTAGAGAGAGCTCGCTTGGATGGTAGGCAAAGACCGATGCGCCAGTATATAAGAGTACCGCCACCAAGATTATTGACGTGAGGGCTTGAGCGCCTAAAGGTGTTTTTCTAAATAGGCTGGTGTGCTTGATGCGCCATGCTGGCTCGCCGCCATAATTCAAAGCGAATATGGTTGTGGCGGCGGCTGAGAGGGCCAGTGACGCATAGAGCAAGAGCGCGGTCAGCCATGAGTGCGTGGATAGTAGCGCGTTGGCCACGGTTTTCTCGGCCGTAATGCCCGGATACTCTATGAGTCCGGCGAGCGTCCTGAATGTGAATAGGCCCTTGTTCGCGTACTGCATTATCCTCCCAGCGTCCACATCGAGGGCCTGCGACAGATACCTCAAAACCCCTGAGGCGACTAGAAGTGATAGTGTGGAGCCATAGACTGTGGAGGCAGATGCTAGGAGCCTGCTCCTCAGCATTAATAGGCCTAGGATTGCTGCGGCGAGGATCACGATGGCATGTATGACCGCTATAAGCGCCACTATGTGGACTACGTCCAGGTTTGGGAGCTTAATGAGCTTGCCGTTTGTGCTGTAGCGCAGCTCGTAGCCCGTGAGCGATATATATCCATGTATGTATCCAGTGAAGAGTAGCTGCGGGTATAGGAGGATTATTAGGTAGGTGATTGAGGTTGCAGCTGAGAGGATGCCGCTGGCTAAAATAAGAGTCTTAAGCATCTTGGATGCTGATAGAGCCTCCGCCGAGCCCCCTAGTATCTTACTGTCACCTGAGCCCATCTCTCAACACCAGCCAAAGTGTATCTGGCTTCAGCATACACGTACCGGCTCCCCTCAGGCGGATCCACTAGAACGCTCTCCCCGCCTTCCACTATAACATGCGTGGAGAAATGCTTCCACTGGTCTCCAACACTATATGCATACTTGAAGGTTATATTCACCCTTATTGGGAAGCCGTTTGGGTTCACTATAAGCAGCGAGCCATTAGAGGCGCCTACATTTAGGGGCTTAGGGTAGATTTTAACCGTATAGTTCCCGGCGAGCCTGCCAACGTGATTTAGGGAGGCGGCTACATAGACACTCGCCCATCCCCTCTCCCCTATCTCCCAAGCCAGCTCCCTCGGTATAGTTGCGGTTATGTGCGTTGTGTTAAAAGATGCCTCTACGCGAACATCGTCTACGTATACTTCAGCATCAGTAAGCTGGAGCCCGCCCACATAACTTA
>JAWAXL010000022.1:0-20676 GCA_038820405.1 Bathyarchaeia archaeon | reverse complement strand
ACTCACAGACGATACACGGATACACAAGCTTCTTATCAGCATGGTTATAAAGGCATATGCTCCGAACCAGTAAGCGCGGGCTTCTGGGCAGGAAGCCGTAGATCCTAAAACTCCTCCTGGGTAAGGTGATGGCAAGTAGGGCTATGAGCATCATAAATGCTGGGAAGCCAAAATGCCAGAGCATACTACACTTCAAGTAGGCTAAATAAGCCTCGTGGAGCCACCCAACAAAAGTCAGAAGTAGAGAGACTAGGCAGACCTCAAGTAAAGCCGCATACCGCTTACCTAAGGGAGCCACAATAACTATATCCTACAATATGAGATAATAAATCTTAATAGCCTTATGGTTATTAGGCTCCAGAACTATGGGTATTGGAGCCCCGGGCGGGATTTGAACCCGCGACCCGCGGCTTACGAGGCCGCTGCTATAACCACTAAGCTACCGGGGCGTTAACTAAATGATGGTTAGTAACGAGGGATTTATTGTTTACCTTTCTATTCCAAGCACTCTTAATACTTCTCTTAAACTTTCCACTGTGAAGTCTGATTTGTTTTCGGCGGCATTCACTTTTATACCTTTTCGTTTTATTAAGATTGTCTTCATACCAAACGCTTTAGCACCCTCTATATCTATGTCTGGTGTATCTCCTATGAAAACCGTTTTAGATGCATTGACTTTTAGGTTATTTAATGCTTTAAGAAATATTTCTGGGCTTGGTTTACGCCTATTAATTTCGCCTGATATAACAATTGTATCAAATAACTTCTCAAGATTGTATATAGCAATTAATCCCCTAGCTCCCTCTGGAATAGAGAAGTTCGATATTATTCCGATCTTATATCCGCTCTCACGCAATTTCTGGAGCAGGGGGATGACGTCTTCATCCAAGTAGACATGACGCGCAAATTCCTCCATATAAGCCTCGGCAGCCCCCTAACAAGAAAACTATTTTCACTATAATTATAACCTAGCATCTGCAGAACTATTGAGATTCTAGTGCGGAAGTGCGGCTCATCGAGCTCCGCATTTGGCCTCTCATAGATCTGCTTAAGTACCTTAAAATAAGATCTTCTAAAATCTTCATAAGAGACATTTATCCCATTTCTACTTAGGAAGGCATATACATTTATTATACACTTTTCACTGACATCCTCATTATTCTTTCTCACTAAAAGAAGCGTATCAAATAGGTCGAATAATATGGCCTCTATCTTTAATCCCCATTCTCCACTTCCCTAATCCTAAACATCCAGAAAATCTACTTTAAAAACATTTTTATATCTTTATGATTTGTCTCAGCTAAGAGATGGAAGGAGTAAACTTAAATTGCCCAGGTATTGATTTAAACCAAAAAGTGGCTTTTGGTTTCACTCTATATTTAATCTAAGAAGTTTTCACAAAAGATTTTATGTAGATGCCCCCTTTGAGAGGCAAAAATAACGAGAGATTTAAATTTTTGCTATTTGATGATTATTGTAAGAAGATATACAAGCGCTCTAGGTGAGCTAGTATGAACAAAAGTTTAACTTTTATCGGAAGAAAGTTTGTATCTGTTGAGCCAAGCAAGTGTATAGGCTGTAGCCTATGTGAGTTTGCATGCGCTTTAGAGAAAGAAGGTGAGCCAAACCCAATAAAGTCTAGGATAAGAGTTATACATTTAAACCCAATGTTTAATATCACGGTTACCTGTCGTTTCTGTGAAGGTGCTCCTTGTGTAAGAGCGTGCCCACGAGATGCAATTAAGCAATCCGAAAGAGGCGGAATTTTAATAATAGATGAGAGTAAATGCGATGGCTGCATTCTATGTGTACAGGCATGCCCATATGGTGGAATGATGCTTGATCCAGATAAGGGAATTGTTATTGCATGTGATCTCTGTAATGGAGAACCTAAATGCGTGGAATTCTGCCCGGAGGAAGCGCTAAAAATAGTTTCTGAAGACCAGCATTTCACTAAAGCGCTGCAATCAACTATAGAGGAATTGCCTAGGGGGGTTGAGAGGATAATAAATACAGTAAAAAGTGGAAGAATCGATGAGCTATTTTTGGAAGCTGAGGAGAAAGCCAAGAGAATAGAGGATAAACTAAAATCCATGAAAGAAAAGTTTCTGAAGACTAAAAGAACTAAGTTAATGTAATTCCATTATAAATTTGCAGGCCCTAAAACTTTACTTCCGAAACTCAAAGCCACACTTTGGGCACTTAATATATTCGCAGCTTAAATGAGATATCACCCTATTGCAACTTTTACAGGAAAATGCTCTAGCATATAATACGTCAAATTCAAAACCGCATTTTGGGCAGATTAAAAGGTTCTTATACATCATTAGCACCCTCTAACAAGATAAATGGCGTCATTGCAATAAATTTTTCTTTAAAAAATATAATATTGTGTTTTAGGCGGATAGAAATTTATGCTTAAGCGTAAGTATTGGGGGGAAATTAAGGATCCAATATATGGATATGTGTATATAACTGAGGCTGAAAAGCGAATTATAGACTCATTTCCATTTCAAAGGCTTCGTAGAATAAAGCAGCTTGCTGGTGCTGAATATGTTTACCCAGGAGCAAATCATACAAGGTTTGAGCACTCTATTGGAGTAATGCATCTTGCTGGGCAAATCGTAAGCAACCCACAAATATCCCAGCTGATTTCTGAGGACGAGGCGCAGATGATTAAAATAGCAGCTCTGCTCCACGATGTCGGCCATGGACCCTTCTCACATGTCTTCGAACATATTCTCATAAAGTTCCTCGGAAAAACGCATGAAGACATGGCTACTTGGATAATAGTTAACTCTGAGCTACGTGACATTATAAGCGACATGGGATATGACCCAAAGGTTATTGGTGCTCTAGCAGTTGGTCGCCTAAATAAGCCCGGTATGCCCTTTATGGATCAAATAATCAGAAGTGCCGTTGATGCTGATAAGCTTGATTTTATTGTTAGAGATACATATCATACTGGTGCTCAGTATGGTTTTATAGACATATACCGCCTTGTGCATACCTTAGATGTGATTGATGGAAATCTCTCAGTTGATATAGGTGCTCTTTCGTCACTTGAATCCTTTATACTTGCGCGTATAGAATCCTTTAAGAGCATTTATTTCCATAGGGTTGGAAGGGCTGTTCAGATAATGCTTGCCATGGCGATGGAGAGGGCAAAAGACGATCTTAACCTAACAGAATTTAAAACCCCGGAAGAATACTTAGCCTTTAATGATTATACTCTGTGGACTAAGCTGAAGGAATGTGAAAAATCGAGGGATATTATCAAGAGGTTGGAGAGACGTAAATTGGTAAAATGTGCTTACGATCCACCACCATTTTACATTAAGGATAAAATTGTATCAATGTTATTTAATGTGGAGGGGATTAGAAACAAAATAAGGGATCAGATAGCTGAGGAGGCTGGCATCGACCCGCGGAGCGTCATAATAGATGTTCCAACATTGCCATCAGTACCGTATCATCACGCATTTTCACTAGAACCAATGGAGATACCCATATTTCAGAAAACTAAGGATGGGAGGAAAACCGTAAGTAAGCTGGGTAAGGTTTCCGGGATAGTTGAGTTGTTAAAATGTTTTATGAATATCTTCAGAGTTTATACTGAAGAAGAATATCTAAAGAGGGTTCAGGAAGCAGCGGAGAAGTTATTTGGTGAGCTACCGTTCTCAATGAGGATTTCCTATTAAATCTTTCATGGGGGTTATGGGTTGGAGATACTGCTTAGGGGGAGACCAATAGTTCCAGGCAGGGCAAGGGGTTACGCTCTAGTCTCAAGTAAACCATTGAGCTTCCTAGGTGGAGTTGATCCAAAAACCGGGGTAATTATTGAAAGGGGCCATGACTTATATGGCATAGAGATTAAAGATAAGATTCTATGCCTCCCTCAGAGCTGTGGATCAACCGTAGGTAGCTATGTCCTTTATGCCATGGCCAAGAACGGGGTAGCCCCTAAGGCAATCGTAATTTCTTCGTCGGATCCCGTTGTTGTAGTTGGTGCGGTAATCGCTAATATACCGATGGTTGAAAACATAAATATCTATAAGATAAAAACTGGAGATATAGTTGAGGTTGATGGTGAAAGTGGTCTTGTAAAAGTTTACAGGGAGTAGATTCATGTATTTAACTAAAGAAGAAGAGCGCATCTATGATGGAGAATACGGCTTGGCACGCCAAGTCTCAATGAAAATATTAGTCAAGCTTGGCGACTTATATGGGGCTGAACGCCTTATACCAATTGATTCTGCACACATATCGGGCATATCGTATAGGACTATTGGCGACGCGCCAATAGAATTCTTGAGAGAGTTGGCGGACTCAGGAGCCAAGGCTGCCGTTAAAGCGACAATGAATCCATCAAGCATAAACCTTGATAACAAGCTCTTCGCCCTCCTACCAAAAGAGATAATTGAGAGGCAGATTGAAATAATAAATCTTTATAAGAGGATGGGATTGGAAACTACATTAACGTGCACTCCATACTATATAGTGAGGACTAGAAGCGGCTCTCATTTAGCGTGGGCTGAGTCCTCAGCAGTTATCTATGCTAACTCGATTCTCAATGCATGGACGAACCGTGAAGGCGGGCCAAGCGCACTTGCATCAGCCTTAATAGGGAAGACCCTCGACTATGGCTTGCATAGACCGGAGAATAGGCGGGCATCTGTGTTGGTCAAAGTGGAGGCAGAGCTTAAAAGCGAGACGAGTTTCGGAGCATTAGGAATACATTTAGGCGAGATATTAAGGAATAGAATTCCAATCATATGTGGACTAGGTAGATGTGAGGAACATTATTTGAAGCAACTTGGCGCAGCAATGGCTACAAGCAGTACGGTATCGATGTTCTATCTTGGGGAAAACAGTGAGGCGGGAAAGGATGTTGAGGAAAGAATTTCTATAGATGAAAAGTCTATAAAAATTTCATGGGAGCGTTTATCTTCAGCTCCTGAGAAGCCAGATCTGGTCTTTGTAGGTTGCCCCCACTGCTCTGCAGAGGAACTTAAAATTGTAGCAAGGTACTTAAGTGGGAAGAGACTTCGAGATGATATTAAGTTGTGGGTTTGCACCTCAAGATATACGTTAAGAGCCGCCAAAGATTATGTAAAAATTATTGAGGCTGCTGGCGGCCAAGTTATATGCGACACTTGCGCCGTTGTAACTTGGCTAAAAGAGCTTGGTGTAGAAACCTTAGTTACAAACTCTGCCAAAACGGCCTATTACGCGCCTCTAATTAACAAAACTAAGACAATATTATTACCTTTAAAGGATTGTATTAAAGTGACCTGTCAAAAGGTAAAATTTTAGAGAATGCTAAAGTTTACTTCCTCTTAATTTCTCAATAACCTTGATAATTCTGTCGTTTATCGGTATTTTTGCTTTCTCGAATCTCTCTTTTGAATATTTGAATGATCGTGTTGCATCTATTCCAACCTTAGCTGTTAAACCTGTTTCCATGTCTGCCGATGGGTCAAGTGTTGAACCCCTCACATTATTAATTATTATTAAGTCCTCATTAGCTTGGAACCTCGTCGCAATAGCCCACTCAACTTCCTCAATATTAAATGCGTTGATATCGCTATCAACAACCACCACATGCTTTAGACTTGGATGGGCTGCGAAGGCTGCTAGGATGGCATTTTTTGAGTCTCCCTCAACCTGCTTTTCAATAGAGATTATTGCATGTAACCAACCGCAACCCCCTATAGTTAAGTTAACTGCTTTAACTCTTGGTACAACTCTTGAAACAGCCTCGTAGATGGCAGCCTCCCTAGGCAACCCCATCAGCAATTTATGCTCCAAACCACCTGGAAGAAGCGCGTGATAAAGATATTTTTCCCTACGCATGACCCTGATTACTTCCACAACTGGTTGCGGTCTTTGAGTGTCGTAGGTTTCAGTTATATCGACAAAGGGCCCCTCTGGAACAAGCTCATTCCTAGAGATTCTGGCTTCAAATATTATTTCTGCTTCTGAGGGGGCGTATACATTAACTTTCTCGCATTTAATTAGCTTTAGGTTTCCGTTGAGTAGTCGATTAGCTACGCCGTATTCGCTGACACCGAAGGGTGGTGAGGATGCTGCGGCTAAGAGAACTGCTGGGTGGATGCCTATAGATATCGCTACGTCTAAATCCTTATCTGCCTCCTTAGCCATACTCCACAACTTAAATAAGTGTCTTGGAACAAGCCTTATCGCCATCCGTCTATCATCTAATATAAGAAGCCTATGAACCGAGACATTCTCTATTCTCCCATCAGGGCTTCTCGCAGACACTATTGCGGAAGTTATATATTGACCAGCATCCTCCTCAAAATGCCTTAGAACTGGTATCCTAGATAATCTAGGTTCCTCAATAACTTCCTTAACAGGAGAGTCTTCCACTAAAGATGGTTTTTCAGGCTTATTTATTGCATCAATAATCTTTTCATAGATTTTTTCTTCTGATACTCCAAGAACCATACACAACCTTCTTCTTGTACCGCAAATATTTCCAACAATCCTCACATCATTATATCCCTTGATATTCTCGAAAAAGATTATTGGCGTATTGCCTTGCGAAAAAAACTGCAGTATTGCGGATACCTCAAATATTGGCGATACTTCATCTTCAACATGTATTACTTCACCACTCTCTTCCATCTGCTTAAGAAAGCTTCTAAGGCTCATACGCTAATCACTCTCTCCTCTTTTTAAAGATTTCCTCTAGGAGTTTCATGAAAACCTGACCAGCTCTTTGCTCATTAAAAGTTTTAATGAAGACTGATGCAAGCACTATTTTATTTGTGAGGGCGGCAAACCTTTCTGCTATCAGCCTAGCAAGAATTGCGTTCCTTTCGCCAAGTAGGATTGATGAGAGAGGTAACCTCGAAAGTTCTATTCTCGTCGGCAATGATACTGAAAGAGTCCCAAGATTCTCACTTTCACCCTCACTCAATAATATTATATATGAATTCCCAAGTTCTATTACAGTTGCAGATAATTTAACACCCTCTTCAATAATTTCCTCATGAAAAACTTTTGCAGCACACAATTCCTTCCAACCCAACAACAATTAATCCTTTCCCTAACTTATAATAATTTAGGTTATATTATGGAGATAAATGGTATCATAGAGGATGTTGCTATAAAGAGAGCTAAGGAGATCTTAGAGATCTTAAGGAAGGCGTTTATACTCCCAGATATTTCAGGCATCTACGATGACGCCTTCAAGGTTCTTATCAAGACAATAATAAGTCAATCAACGACTGAGATTAACACTCAAAGAGCCTTTGAGAGACTTGCAATAAGGATACGGCCACTCACTCCAGCCAAGTTAGCTGATGCTGAGATTAAAGATATTGAAGAAGCGCTTAGGGTTGCAGGCCTTTACAGGAGTAAGGCGGCTAAGATCAAGAGAATCTCATCCATAATCACTAATGAGTTTGGTGGTAGACTTGACTTCATATACACTTTATCACTCAATGAGGCCAGGGAGAAACTCCTAAAACTGCCTGGTGTTGGACCAAAGACAGCTGACATACTTCTGCTCTTCTGTGCAAGAAGACTAGTTTTACCCATTGACACGCATGTTAATAGAGTTTCAAAAAGACTTGGTTTAGTCTCAATAAATGAAAAAAGGTATGATGCGATTAGATCCAGGCTCGAAGCTCTCTATCATCCAAAAGATTATTTTGTAGTTCATATGCTATTCATCACCTTTGGGAGAACGATCTGTAAGGCCCTGAAACCCCTATGCTTCAGATGTCCACTTAAGGAGCTTTGTCCCTCTGTGGGAGAATGTATACGCCATTCTCTCCAATAACCTCGACCTCATTACCCTTCTCATTAAGCCTTATCCGCCCAACATGAACCCTTGAAAAATCCTCTTCAGAGTTAGTGTATACTTTAATTATACCCCTATCGTAATCAATGGAGTGTATTATTCCAATTCCTAAAAATTTCCCCTTCTCATTCTCTAATGAGGCGATCAGACCTCTCTCACTCCCCTCAAAGATCACCTTTATTGGAATATGGAAGTTTGTTGAGAGTATATTCTTCTCCTCATCACCTATAATGAAGCCATTCTTTAACATCAAGACTATGCAATCTTGTGCGCTTTCACAGTAAACAACCTTTCCAGAAAGGATCTCGTTAAACTTCTTCTTCAGGTATTGATCAGGTTTCCCTCTGATCGTCAAGTTTCCGTTAAGTTTAATCCAGCTTAATGGAATAGAGCGTAGTTTTGCATTCTTAAGATATTTCTTATATAATCCTTCTCTAATAGCTTTTCTAGTCTCCCTATCCCTCCTCTTAATCTTCTCAGGGGTTTCAATTAGCAGTAAGTTGAAATTCTCTTTCATTAGAGAGTTTACTAAAGTTGTGAGGTCTCCCTTACCCTGCATTATCATTACGAAGTTTGGTTCTAAAGCTCTAATGAGCTGGCGCTTGTAGTCTACGGCATCCCTGCCCTCAACCCACCCATCAGTGTTAATCACAATAAAGTTGGAATCCATTTCTAAGGCTCTATCTTTAAGCCGTACCAATCCCTCAATAACTCTGTCTACAACTCTCTGCGGGCTTGTTACGCCAACAAAAATTATTTGGTCTGGCTGTAGGCTAGAGGGATCTATAATTGGCCTCTTTATTATGCTCAGCCCGAGCGTTCCGGGAGGTCCAATATCGGATTGTCCAAGATCCCCATCAATTAATGCGATTTTACGTCTCCTGCTTAGAGCCACGTTAGCTAAATATGTGAAGAAGCTGCTCTTTCCAGAATCAGTGCCCCCTAGAATAACCACCTCAACTTTATCGCTAGTGGAAAGTATCTTCTCACAGGTTCTCTCCCAAGAGGACGGTATCGAGCTACAATCAATTATCTCATAGGAAGCTTTATCTCCAAGTAGGATCTCTACCTCAGAGTCCTCAAGAAACTCAAGTGGTATTCGCTTTCCAAATCTAACGATCACATGCTCTTTAACACCTATGTTTGCTCCAAACACCCTTACAACTCCTGAACAGAGGGCGATGCAGGCGGGTCCATCGACCAGAAGGGTCTTACCACGCTCAATCCTAAGTCTCATCCACTAACGCTCCTTAGATACTCTTTACCCCTTTTTAGGGCAATTTTAACAGCAGAATCTGCATTACTAAGCTTCCTCCCTGTTAGGGATTCTTTAGATTTACTTGTCCCCTCCTCATTAACCATCTCAACTATAACATCTTTTGGAAGAGTAGAGTCAAGCCTATGGATAACTTCTTCAGCGACCTCCGGAACACCCATGCCAATTCTCACTCTCCTAATTTTAGATATCAGTTTATTAAGTTCGGTTAAGATAAAATCTATCGCTTTTACCATACTTGAAAACTCTTCCCTCTTAAGGATTCTTCCATCGCCGAGGATGGCAACGCCAAAAATTTTTCCAGGATCGACCCCAATAACAATCTCCTCATAAGATTCTTTTTCCGAAACTAATTGGATAGCTTTATCTACAATATTCGATGGATCTTCATCGACATTATATACTAGAATATTTTGATGATTAATTAGATGCTTTTCACCCTCAGTCGTTATAACCACCTTAATGGATGACGGCACTGACTCTCCTGGGACAATGTTCAGAAATGGTGTATCTCTACTCTTAAGTTCATTGACAATCTTATAATATGCCTTCCCAGAAATTGTTGCAACAGCTATTGCTGCGCGTCTCCTTTTCATAAATGCTACACTTGTATAATTCTCTTACTACCATAAAATTAATGATAAATTTAAATTTTAACTATAGCTAAATTGTGGGATAGTTGGGCCGCTGGATCCCGACGGGCTGTCTCATGCTTGATAGAGCGCTCGATGGTGGTCTTCAGCCCGGTGGACTAACATTAGTCTATGGTGAGGCTGAGGCTGGAAAAACCAGCTTGGCGGTTCAATGCTCAGTCAATGCGGCGAGAATGAAATATAAGACGCTCTTCATAGATGCTGATGGAACCCTTACCCCGGAAAGGCTTATGCAAATAGCACTCCAGGACTATGAAGATGCTCTTCAACTAATTGTTATATTTACTCCCCAGACATTTGAGGAGCAGTCGGCCTTAATTGATAGTTTGGAGAAATTTATTAGTGGTAACCTTGGCCTAATAGTCTTTGACACAATAACCTCACTATATAGGGCTGAAATAGTTGGAAGCGAAAAGGCGTTTAAAGCGAATAGGGAGCTTAATAGGCAGGTAGCGGCACTCACACATATAGCCAAAAAGTTTCAGATGCCAGTATTGATCACGAGTCAGGTGAGGAGTATTTTAACTGAGACGGATACTTCTATAGAACCGGTTGCCTCAAGGGTTTTAAGGTATTGGTCATCCTCCATCATTAGTCTATTCAAAACGAGTAGACATAATGTTGTTAGGGCTGTTGTGGAAAAAAGTGCCGGGGTTGAGAAAAAGATAACATTATATTTATTTATAGGAGAGAGCGGTTTAAGTGAATACAGGCTGAGCCCATTTCTAGGCTGATAAAAGATGGACTTAATTAATGAAATTTTATATGCACTCTATTATATTCTGCCAGCCTATTGCGCTAATGCTTCTCCAGTAGCATTTGGGGGAGGAAAATCAATAGACCTTAGAAGAAAATTCATTGATAAAAAGCCAATTTTCGGCTCGCATAAAACTTATCGTGGATTCATCTCTGGAATACTTGTTGGCACGGCTGTCGGCTGGGTTCAGGAAAATATTGCTCCGTTGGCTGGTCTACCGCAGGGAAGCACCCTTCTAGGATTCCTCATGTCGTTGGGGGCGCTAATCGGCGATCTTTTTGGCTCATTCTTAAAGAGAAGACTGAATCTTAACCCAGGGAAGGCGCTCCCAGTAATTGATCAAATAGACTTTGTATTATTTGCTCTGCTATTCGCTTCGTTTCATGGGAACCTACCGTCTTTCATAGGCGTTATCGCGATCATAATCCTAACAATTCCAATACACTTCGTCACTAACTTAATAGCGTATCTACTGCGCCTAAAGGATAACCCGTGGTAACCTGAAGAAACACATTTATATTGGCTTTAAGAGCTTCCTTTAGGGAATGGGTTTACCACTTTTTAATATAGCTAGGTCAACTTTCTGCACTTGTCTCCCAAAATACAATATAAATCCATATCTTGGTAGATGTGGACATGGTTGCATTTACTGTTATGCAGTAAAGTTTCCAAGTTTTACTGGTCCAGCAACACCAAGGCTTAGGCTTAAAGAAAACATTAATGCGATAGTTAAGAGGACTAAGTTTCGCTTACCAGTCATGCTGAGTGACTGCACAGATCCATATCAACCGCTTGAGAAGGAATATGAAGTGACTAGGAAATGTATAGAGGTCTTGGCCGAGCATGGCTTCCCATTGCTAATAGTCACTAAGTCCGATCTGGTAACGAGAGATATTGATGTGTTCAAGAAGACACCAACCGTAGTTTCAATGACTCTTACGACAAGTCGGAGCGATATTGCGAGCGTCATTGAACCGGGTGCTCCGGAACCATATGAGCGCCTCTTAGCTCTTAGGAAACTCTCTGAGGAGGAAGTGTCAGTTACGATTAGAATAGATCCAATAATACCATCAATAAACTCTGATATGAGCGATCTAGAGCGGATAGTTTATGAGGTATCTAAAATAGGCGTAAAACAAGTGACGGCATCAACCATGAAGATAGTTAGGGGTCTCATACCATCGTTGAGGAGGGTGAACCCAGAGTTATCAAGAAAGATAACGGAATTTTATGTCGATGGAGAGTGGGTTAGAGGCTATAAATACTTGAGGAGAGATCTAAGACTGAAAATTCTATCTTCCCTCAAAGAAATTGTCCAGAAATACGGTTTAGAGTTTGCTACATGTAGGGAGGGCTTCCCACAATTGAATACAACCCTTTGCGATGGATCATATTATTGTAGGGGGAGAACCCTTGAGGATTATTTGCACCAAGTATATATAAAATTAGGCTTAAGGACCTAATTAACACTCTCTTAACCTTTATGAGACAACTATTCTTGTCATTATATTATTACATTCTAGAAGATCTCAAATGGATTATTCACCAAATTCTTTTCTTTAGCAATATAAAATGTCGTTCTTTATGTCACTTATACCTCTCGCGTCTCTTCTTCCTTTTCCTTTTCTCACGCCTCATCCTCTTCTTTTTCCACTTAGCACGCATTTCCCACCAACTTCCTAATGGTTCTAGATTTGAGCAGATTATTGACTCCAAACATGTCTAAAATTCCCCTTTATTTAAATTTAATCAAAACTAAGAAAAATTTGTAATTATCATTTCTATATTCAAAATGAGCATAAGTTTAGGGGAGGTTTATAAGGGGCGAGTGCTAGTGAAGGTAAATATGCTTTGTATACCTTGTACCCTTAGGGCGGCTTATAGCATAGCCAAAAAAGCTACTGATGATGAAGAAACGCGGAAGAGAGCCATCATTAAGGTATTAAGGTGGCTAAATGAAACGGCTGAGAATCTTACTGGAATCACCCCGGCTATGTTACATACATATGCCTTTAAAATAGTCCAGAGGGTTTCAGGAAATGATGATCCATTTATGCACCTGAAAGAAATGTCTAATATTCTCGCTATAAAAATAGTGTCCCTGCTAGAGCGTGAGATTAATGGTAAGGGGCCGATTGAAGCGCTTAAAATTGCCGCCTTAGGAGCAATATGTGGAAACTCTATAGACTTTGAGGTTGAAGGCTACTATGTGCCTATAGGGGATCTTGAGAAGATGTTATTGAATTGCTTAAAGTGCGGTCTTGCAATAGATGAGACAGAGAGGCTCACACGGGCTCTCTCAAAATCTAGAAAAGTCCTATACCTCTTGGACAATGCTGGGGAGATAGTCTTTGATAAACTCTTCATCAGCGTAATTATAAAAAATTATTCTGTTAAAATTACAGCAGCGGTGAAGTCTAGGCCGATCTTAAATGACGCTACTATGAAAGATGCTTTGGAAACTGGTTTGCATGAAGTTGCCGAAGTTATAACGACTGGCAGTGACTCCATAGGCTTAAACCTAGAAGAAACTTCAAGTGAATTTAGGAAGATGCTTGATGAGGCCGATATTATTATTGCAAAGGGACAAGGATATTATGAAAGCTTATCTGAGATTGAAACTACTCTAAATAAGCCAATTATATATATGCTTAGAGCCAAGTGCCAAGTAGTTGCAGGGTCACTTAATGTACCACTGGGGTCAAATGTCATTAAATTTGTTGGGGAGAATTTAGGTGGCTAGGATGAAACTAGGAGTATTATTTTCTGGAGGAAAAGATTCCTGCTTAGCCACATATAAGGCACAGACATCTCATGAAATTGCCTGCTTAATAAATTTAGTGCCTAGGAGTATTGAGAGCCGCCTCTTTCACTTTCCAAATGCTTGGGTAACAAGGTTTCAAGCTGAGGTTATGGGTCTACCAATAATTCAATTAGAGACGGAGGATGATGAGGAGAGAGAGCTAATAGACTTATCTAAGGCCCTAATATTGGCTATTGAGCGCTTTAATATTAAAGGTATTGTTACTGGTATTACGAGGTCGAGGTATCAGGCTAGTAGAATACAAGGGTTATGTAGTAATCTCGGGTTAAAGCACCTCACCCCATTATGGCTTAAGAGCTCAGAGGAAATATTAGATGAGATTTTAAGGGAAGGCTTTATTGTAATGATAACTGGTATTTTCGCATACCCCCTAGATAAGAGCTTTCTAGGAAAAATAATAACTGCAGACTTAGCTAGAAGACTTCTAGGTTTGAGCAGAAAACATGGTTTTGATGCTGCTGGCGAGGGTGGTGAAATAGAGACAACAGTATTAAATGGGCCAATATTCAAGAAAAGAATAGAAATTATAGATTACGAGGTCTCCTATAAGGATTATTCCGGATTATTCCTAATAAAGAGTTTAAGATTAGCTCCAAAATAAAAGTGTTTCATCTTCTGATGAATGTTATTTTAAGGGTAAAATAAAACATGGATTGACAGTCCTTTTTGATGCTTTACTGATTAAACTATAAAGCAAAAATATGGAAAGCTAGAGCCTTTACTGTTAATATGTAAGGATTTGGTGTAAATAATTCAATTTATACCGAATATTTTCTTAGCGTTCTCTGTCGTCTTTTCCGCCACAGTTTCCACTTTCTCGCCTATCAGCTCAGCTACGGCATTTAGGGCTTTAATTATATGAGCTGGCTCAGAAGTTTCGCCGGCGTAAACCACCGGCGTATCTGTCTCTAGGATTATATTCTCTAATAATGTCTTCTCAATAACTTTTCTATGCTCTTTACTATAAGTGGCCGCTGGCGTGGCGGAGATATAATACCCGTGATCAAGTAGCTTCTTAAGAGCGTCAAGTGGTCCGCTAAACCAGTGGAAAACTGCATTTTTAACACCAGCCTCTATAGTCATATTAACGCAGTCCATCCATGCGCCCCTACTGTGAATGGACACAGGCTTTTTGTTTTTTCTTGCCAGGTCAAGTATCCTCCAAAAAACTTCCCTTTGAATCTCCTTTACATCTTCTTTCCTCCTTGCCTCCTTATACCAATAATCTAATCCAACCTCGCCTAAGGCAACGATATTATTTATGTTCTCCTCAATCAAATCGATAGTTTTATTAATCTTTGACACATCTAGTCCCCATGGGTGGATGCCAAGCGCCGGATAAATCTTTAGTTTCCTAGTTCCATACTTCTGGCTCTCACGTAAAACCCACATATTAGATTCATAATTAGAGCCAACAGCTATTACCGCTATAACACCAACATTCACAGCTCTTTTAATAACACCTCTTAAATCCTTAACATCCTCTAAATGCGCATGCGTATCTATCAACTCCATGGTCAACTCCCTAGGTATAGAACTTATAATATTTTGAATGAAGCTTTTGATAAGTCTTCAGTATCCTCACTCTTATTTTCTAGAAGCATAAAAGTTAAATCTTAAAAATTTTAGGTAATTAAAATCTTACTTAAACCAAAAATAATCAAGTAGAAGGTGCAAGTGATTTATGAGAAGGGAATGCTATATGGATATAGTAAACATAAAGCAAGACTATTGTAGTCGTTGCTTAATCTGCTATAGTGTTTGTCCTTACGAAGCCATTAAACTGCATACAGAAAATGAAGTACTAGAGATAGATTATCAGAAATGTCAAGTATGCGGAATATGCTATAGCGCCTGTCCATCCAGGGCAATAGATATAGCTTATTACAATTTCCCAGATCTAATTAAACACGTTGAAGAGATTGTAAGGAAAACGAAAGCTAATACCTTAGTTTATACATGCCGCGGCAATTCACCCACTTTCGAAGAAATTAAGGAGTTACTTGCGGAGAAAGGGTTTAGCACAGAGAACATTATATCATTACGTCTTCCCTGCTCAGGTAGAGTCCCAGCAGAATTCATTTTCAGCGCTTTAAAAGCAGGTGTTGAGAAAATAGTGTCTATTCGATGTAACGACGAATTTTGTCGTTATAAGAAAGGATCAAGTATAAATGCCATACGCTTAGCCATAAGCAAAAAGGTTCTTGAAAGCCTAGGATATCCAGAGAACACAATTACTGCAATCGAGCACTCGAGAAGGGCAATCTATTTCACCGAAAAATGTGTTGGATGTGACAAGTGCGTTTTTGTTTGTCCATATAAAGCCATTGAAGCTGAGGATTTTGCAACACCAAGGATAATTGATGAAAAATGTATGGGCTGTGGTGCATGTGCACTGGCCTGTCCGCATCATGCAATACAGGTTAATGGATTTGAGTTCGAAAGTATTCTAAAGCGCTACACGAGCGCTACAACAAAACTTAAAGCTGAGGGGATTTCTCCTTTAATCTTAGTTTTCTGCTGCATGTGGTCGGAATTCTCCTTCCTTGATAAGCCCGAGATCGAGATTGCTAAAAGGAATGCTGTGATAATAGAGATTCCATGCTTTAAAGCCCTTGATCCAGTTCATGTTATCTATGCTCTACAGAATGGCTTTGATGGAGTGATGGCCATCGTATGCTCAGATAAAGACTGTAAACTTGAGGAGGGAAGGGATCTCGCTGAGACAAATATGAGAGTCTTAAAGAACGCTCTTCTAAAGATGGGCCTCATAGAACGTTTTGAGCTGTTTGAGTCTTCCCCAAGATTTTGGGATTTTGAGAGGAAACTAGATGATTTCATAAAGAAGATTTCAGCCCTGAAGGAGATGTAGGAGGGGGAAAGAGTGTACAAGATACTAAATATTAAAGAATTGGCTCCAAAGATTAAATGGTTTGAAGTTTATGCTTCGCATATAGCTAAAAAAGCCAAACCTGGACAATTTATAATGCTGATCATTAATGAGAGCGGAGAGAGAATTCCATTAACTATTGCTGGATATGACCGAGAGAAGGGAACTATATCCTTCGCCGTTAACGAGGTTGGTAAAACAACAAAGCAACTTGGTCTCTTGAAAGAGGGAGACTATATATATAACATTACAGGTCCCCTTGGAAACCCCTCTGAAATCAGGAAATTCGGTAAAGTTTTATGTGTAGCTGCTGGTATAATGATTGCACCCATGTTACTCCAGATTAAGGCTCTGCGCGAAGCCGAAAATGAGATTACAGCCGTTATTGGCGCAAGAAGAAAAGATCTCATTTTCTTCAAAGAGGAGATTAAAGCATTAAGCCACCGCCTTTATGTAGCGACGGATGATGGCTCAGAAGGATATAAAGGGCTGGATTTCCTCAAAGAGATTGTTGTTGACGAAAAGTTTGATAGATGTATTGTTATGGGTCCTGTTCCAACACTTCGAGCGGTAAGCGAAATCACCCGGCCATACAAAATCCCAACTATCGTCTCCCTAATGCCCCTCATGGTTGATGGCATGGGTATGTGCGGCGCCTGCCGAGTGTTTGTGGGAGGTAAAATGAAGTTTGCATGTGTTGATGGGCCGGAGTTTGATGGTCATCTTGTTGATTACGAAGAGTTAATTAGGCGCCAGCGTATGTTTCTTTCAGAAGAGCGCTTAAGTGCGTTACTCTGGGAGCTTGGGGGTCTGAAATATGGCTGAAAAAATTAAGAAGAAAGCAGTTCCGATGCCTAAGCAGTCTCCTGAAATAAGAATAAAGAACTTTAATGAGGTTGCGCTAGGTTATACTGAAGAGCAGGCGATAGCCGAGGCTGAGCGCTGTCTCCAGTGTAAACAGCCGCAGTGCGTTAAAGGTTGCCCCGTCGAAATAGATATTCCCACGTTTATCAAGTGCATCCGAGAAGGAAACTTTGAAGAAGGGATTAGGAAGATTAAGGAGAAGAATAGTCTCCCAGCTATATGTGGGCGAGTCTGCCCTCAAGAGGATCAATGCCAGAAATATTGTGTTTTAAGTAAAGTCGGCGACCCTGTTAGCATAGGTAGACTTGAAAGATTCTTGGCGGATTGGGAAAGAACTAAAGGTTTTGAGATACCTGAGAAATCTCCATCTATCGGTAAAAAAGTAGCTGTTATAGGTTCGGGCCCATCCGGCCTAACTGCTGCAGCTGATCTTGCAAAGCTAGGTCATGAAGTCGTAGTTTTTGAGCTTCTTCATCTCCCAGGCGGCGTATTAGTTTACGGGATACCGGAATTCCGTCTACCAAAGGATATCGTAAAGGCTGAGGTGGAATATATTCAGAAGCTTGGGGTGGAATTCAGATACGGTCATGTTATTGGAAGAACATATATAATACATGAATTACTGAGAGACGAGGGATTCGATGCTGTCTTTATTGGCACTGGTGCTGGCCCGCCAATGTTTATGGGCGTACCCGGAGAGAACCTCTGTGGAGTATATAGTGCAAATGAGTTCCTCATACGGGTTAATTTAATGCGATCTTATTTATTTCCGAAGTGGGATACTCCGATAAGGGTTGGAGATAAAGTGGCTGTTATAGGCGCAGGAAATGTGGCTATGGATGCTGCTAGATGCGCTCTAAGGCTTGGCGCTAATGAGGTTCACATAGTCTATAGGAGGTCGAGGGCTGAGATGCCCGCTAGGGAGGAGGAGATAGTGAATGCCGAGGAAGAGGGCGTAATATTTGATGTACTTACCCTTCCAGTAGCATATTATGGCAACGAGAAGGGCTGGATAAAGAAAATGGAGTGTATTAAAATGCAGCTCACTGAGCCAGATGAAACTGGAAGACGCAGACCAGTCCCCATACCAGGTTCAAACTTCGTGACGGATATAGACACAGTTATAGTCGCCATTGGTCGAAGACCCAATCCGCTCATACCGCAGACCACGCCTGGACTTAAGATTAATGAGGATGGAACAATAGTGGTTGATGAAAATATGCAAACTAGTATCGAGGGCGTGTATGCGGGTGGAGATATAGTTACTGGTGAGGCGACAGTTATAAGTGCCATGGGAGCTGGAAAGAAAGCCGCTAAATCGATCCATGAGTACCTAACAAGAATATGAGAAGACTTAACATTAGAAGCCAATCTCCTTTTATTACTAAAAATTAAAGTAAAAGGTAGAAATTTATTTTTTCTAAATGGGGGGAGAAGATTTATGAAAATATTACATGAGTTTGTTCCAACAAAAAAGTTTTTAAATCTTGCTGAGGAAACAAAGGATCTCGTCGATGGTTGGAATGTAACCGATAGTGCTGCTGGAAGACCCGCGCCAAGCGGAACTGCCGTTGGCTGCGTCTTAAAGACTAAGTACCCGGACAAGATGGTCATACCGATCTTTGTATTACGTTATAAGGGGCCTGTAGAAGTTGGAGGCTTAGCACTAGCAGCTGAGGCTGTTGGCTTAGATGGGCTAGTTATCACTATGGGCGATATACCTAAGTATGGTGAACCCATAAAGATGCTTAGGTCCTCTGAGGAGGCACGTGACTTCCTTCGCACAACTGCAAAAATAAAGAACTTAAAGTTGGGCTGCCTTTTAACGGCCCGCCGCTCAGTAGACGAGGTCATTGAGAGAATTAAATCCCCATGGGACTTTGTATTCTTCATGAGGCTGGAAGAGAAAAATATCCCAATGCTTGAAAAGATAGCCGAGGAATGTAGAAAACTGAATAAACCGATATACTCGTACTTTTTAGTTGGTACTCCTAGAAACGCTGAGATTATAAAGATAATAGGCTGGCCAATCACTACAACAATGGATCGCGTTGAGGAGGTCGCGGAGAAATTAGAGAATATCGTCAATGGAATCATTGCGACATGTGCCGGAGACTATGAAGGAGACCTAGAGCTTTTGAGAAAATTGCAGAGATTCAGGAAATAAACACTAAACTCTCTTTTTCTCTTTTAAGTTTAAATGGGGTGACTTAAGATTTAAATTAATTGTCTCCTTTATTCAATCAACTAGATGTCAACGTCATTGTGAGGGAGAAATAATGAGCAAAGTTGTTAAGGTTGGTGTGTTAAAGGCTGGCTGCCTAGGCTCATTACCACTGCTGGAGTTTCTTCTAGATGAGAGAGCTGAGAGAGAAGACATTACCGTAAGGGTCATTGGCTCTGGGGCGAAAGTTACTATCGAGGAATGCGTAGAATGCGCTAAAGAAATATGTGCCCAGGATCCAGACATCATAATATTTGTTGGGCCAGCCCAAACGACATCTGGACCAACTGAAGCGCGTAAAATTCTTAAAGGGGCGGGAAAACCAGTAATAGTTATCTCAGACAGTCCTGCAAAGAGGGTCATTAAGGAATTTGAGGAGTTTGGCTTTGGATATATAATCGTTGAAGCAGATTCGATGATAGGTGCTAGAAGAGAGTTTCTAGACCCATCTGAAATGGCGCTTTACAATTCTGATATAATTAAAGTTTTAGCCATAACTGGAGCACTAAACATTATTGTTGAGGAAATAGATAAGGTAATTAATGCGATTAAGTCTAAGGAAAATCCGATTTTACCAAGGCTAGTGGTAGATAATAAGACGGCTGTTGAGAGAGCTGGTTTCTCAAATCCATATGCTAAAGCAAAGGCTATGGCTGCCTACGAAATGGCTAAGCAGGTTTCAGTAATAACCATTGAAGCGTGCTTCAAAATACATGACCCAGAAATCTATACTCCTTTAGTCGCCGCAGCACATGAGCTTATGAGGACTGCTGCAAGACTGGCGGATGAAGCCAGAGAGATAGAGAAAGAGAGTGATTCTATATTAAGAAAGCCGCATTTCAAAGATGGTGCAGTTGGAGAGAAAAGATGCTTGATGGAGAAGCCACTCAAGGTTCATGGTTAAATAAGTGAGCGTAATTAAAAGAAAAAGAAATAGAGGTGTTGTGTCTATGCCAGCAATAGAAATTGGCAGAATTTGTATAAAAATTAGGGGGAGAGAAGCTGGCAAGCGTTGTGTGATAGTGGATATTATAGATAAAAATTATGCGCTGATAACAGGGCCTAAAAACATTACTGGTGTCAGAAGGAGAAGAATAAATGTAAATCATCTTAAACCAACAGAGGACTTAGTCAAAATAAAGAGGGGTGCATCCGACGAGGAAGTCTATAAGGCTATTGTAGAGACCGGGTTACTTGAAAAATATAGGCAAATGGAGAAGCTATGAATTTCGGGGATAATTAGAGATGCAGGAGATTAAAGCTCCATGGGAAGTTAAAAGAGAATTGTTTGTGAAGTATGAGGAGGAAACAGATCCGAAATATGGCTGCAGACCTCAGGAGCGTTCCTATCCAG
>JAWAXL010000021.1:0-20797 GCA_038820405.1 Bathyarchaeia archaeon | reverse complement strand
AGAAATTGCTTAGGTTGCCTGACGAAACGAGGGTTTATCCTGGACATGGTCCTGAAACAACTATAGGTATTGAGCGCAGAGGAAATATATTTCTCCTATAGGTATTCCCTTGGATTCATTATGTTATTTGGGTCAAATATTTTCTTTATGCTCTTCATGAGTTCAAGATGCTTTCCACTTAGAGCTAGATGCAAGTTCTTCACCCTTATCTTCCCTATTCCATGTTCTCCCGTTATTGAGCCGCCAATCTTAAGAACTGCCATGTAAATTTCACGCCTTATCTCATCAACCACATCCATGCTTTTAACATCCTTCATTATATGTACATGCAAATTTCCATCGCCGGCATGCCCATAAATAGGCAAATATACTCCATATTTAGCGGATATTTCATTGACAATATCCATTAGTTCACAGAGGGAGGCTGGCGGAACAGTTACATCTAAAATATCTATAGCCTCACGCTTAATAGTGTTATACATGCTGCTTCTTATTTTAAGGATCCTGTTTTGTTCTCTCGGACTATCAACTACCAATACATCTATAGCATTATATGATTCAGATATTTTCGCCACTCCCTCACATGCCGCTAAAATTTCCTCCCACCTCACCCCATCTAAGATGATTATTAGTTGGGCAAAGCCCTGCTTAACGGGCCACCTCTCACCAATTTGCTCAGCAGTCTTTATGATCTCCTTCAACTGAACATATTCTATAGCCAGCGGAGTTATACTAGATCTCAGTATCTCTGGAACAATCCTTAAGGCATCTAAACGAGAATTAAATGGAATGATTAGAGTAACCATATATCGACTTTTAGGAAAGAGTTTAATCACAGCTTTTGTTATAACACATAAAGTCCCTTCACTTCCAATAATCAGTTGCATTAGATCGTAGCCAGCATTATTCTTAAGAAGCTTACCGCCAAAATTAAGCACCTCCCCAGTAGGTAATACTACCTCCAGCCCCTTAACATAATTTCTAATAACACCATACTTTACGGCTCTAACTCCCCCAGCATTAGTGGCTATCAGACCTCCAATCTGGGCACTCTCATCACCTGGATGCGGGGGGAAGAAGAGACCAGTACTCTCAGCGGCCTTTATAAGGTCACGAAGGGTAGCCCCTGCCTCCGCAACTGCCATGAGGTTATTTTTATCCACTTCAATTCTATTCATGCGCTCAAGCGAGAGCACTATGCCAGGTCTAGTTGGTATACAGCCACCAGCAAGACCCGTTCTGCCACCCACCGGGAAAACTGGGATCTTATGCTCATTTGCAATTTTAAGAATTGTGGAGACTTCTTCAGCTGATGCTGGCTTGACGAGTATTAAATGTTCTGCTGGCCTAGGTCTAATTGGCTCCGGCGTTTCATCACTTAGGTAGTCCTCTATGAGATCACGCTTGGATATAACCCATTCTTCGCCAACTACATTCTTCAAGCGTTCCACAATAACTCTTAACTCTGCAATACCGTGATTGTGGTTGCTCAAAGTGTCTACCTCATAAAATATTTTTAAGTACAATATTATTTTGCGTATCTCACATCGACATTTGTTTTATCTACCTAAATTATGAACAACATTAATCGGAACTATAAATATATGATAGCATAAAGGGGATGAGCTTAATAGGCTCTAGCTACGTAAATGATCTCTTTCGCCTCTATCCCACATATAATGCATTGTTTCTCAGGCTTCTCTTCAACATCAATTCTACGTCCTCTTATCTCTCCCCCCGAGATCTCTTTAATTTTCTCAGCACATTTTATATTTCCACACCAACATATTCTAGCTATTCTTTTATTCTTTATTGCCTCTCTAAGTGTGACTTCATCAAATGCATCTACAATGAGCTCCTTAAGTGTCCGTTCGCTTCTTTCATTAAGACATGAAATAATTTCACTAAACAGGTTCTTTATGACCTCGACGACCTCTCCTAAATTAACCATCCTCCTCCTGAAGTTAACTCTATCGACAATAGTCACTTTCCCCTCTCTCTGATCACGTGGGCCAACTTCGACCCTAACTGGTACGCCAAACATTTCCCAATAATAATACTTTTCTCCCGGGGTCTTGTCTTCGCTGTTATCTAAATGTACTCTTATTCCTCCCTGCTTAATCATTTCATAGACTTTCATGGCGTAAGTATTAACTTCCTTCGCAACCTCTCTATAAATAATTGGGATTACAACCACTTGGATCGGTGCGATGTCAGGCGGCAATATAATGCCGCGATCATCACCATGCTGAGCTATTATTGCCGCTAGAACTCGGCTAACCCCTAAACCATAGCATGTTTGAACAACATACCTGTGATTTCCATCAATATCCTTGTACGTTATATTAAATGCCCTAGCAAAGTTTTCGCCTAAGTTGTGCACAGTGCCTATCTGGTTTACTTTACCATCAGGATTCCATGCATCAAAAGCTATCGAGCAAACTGCACCAGCAAATTTATCGAAATCCGGTCGCATAACCACTAAGTAGCTTAGGCCAAGGCGCTTAAAGATATAGTTATAAATATCTATTGCTTCCCTTATTTGTCTTTCAGCATCTTCCCAGTTTTTATGTACTGTATGAGCCTCGTTCCAAAGGAACTCCCGCATTCTGAGGAGGGGTCTAGTAGCCTTAGTTTCATATCTGTAAACGGCAACGCTCTGACAAATCTTTAATGGCAAATTGGCGTGGGATCTTATCCAGAGGGCAAACATTGGATACATAGCTGTCTCAGAAGTCGGTCTTAGTAGAAGTCTCCTGTTAAGTTTATTTGTGCCAGCATGAGTAATCCAAAAAACCTCCGAACTGAAACCCTTAATATGCTCAGACTCTTTTGCAAACGCTTCTTCCGGTATGACTAGTGGGAAGAGCATTGGCATATGACCAGTTTCATTAAGTTTTTCTTCAAGAATCTCCAGAATCCTCTTCACTATTTTAAAGCCCCATGCCTTATATACTACGAAACCTTTAACTGGATACCTGTTATCAATTATATCCGCATTAAACAGTATTTCATCAAACCATTGGCTGAAATTCCCGAATTTTTTCATATAACCATTTCATCCCGTTTTACTCTCATCGTCAAACATAAACTTTATTCATGTCTAATATCCTTTCTAATATCCTTTAAGATAAAATGTACCACAAAGAAAAATAAATAATAGTTACTACTTAAAATTTATTTTTGGTCTCCAGTACAAGCGGGATTTCAGATTCGGAGTAAATAGAGGAAGGGAGTGCATGGAAGAGATCAGTTATGAGGATATGCTTGAGGAAGCGTATAAGCAACTTCCTAGCGAAGTCTTTAAGCGTGAGAGGTTAGAGGTTCCAAGGGTGGAATGCACAACATTTGGATCTAGAACCTTCCTTGAGAACTTTAAGGAGATATGCGATCTCTTAGATAGAGATCCAAACCATCTCCTAAGGTATATTTTGAAGGAAATGGCTACATCTGGAACTATTGAGGGACAAAGGGCCATCCTCCACGGAAGATTTGATAGCGAGACAATTAATAGGATTATTAGGCGGTATATAGATGAGTTTGTTAACTGTCCCATATGTAAGAGACCTGATACAAAGATTATTAAGGAGAAAAGATTTAATTTTCTATTGTGTGAGGCTTGCGGTGCTAAATCACCAGTTAGACGCATATGATATGAAGAAGGAATAAACCTTGGAAGTATATGTTAAGGTTATGAGATGTGGCCGACACACACTCTTAGCGGCATGCGACGCGGACATATTAAGTAAAAAATTCACAGAAGGCGGAGTGGTTTTTGAGGTTAAAGAAGAATTCTATAATGGATATAAAACAAGCATAGAGGAAGCTTTATCGCTGATCAAAACATCCACAATCGTGAATTTGTGCGGTCGAAATATAGTTGAAAAAGCCATCGAGCAGGGATATGTCCACCCAGAAGCAGTCTTTGAAATATGCGGTATTCTACATGCGCAAATAATGAAAATCATATAAAAAAGCACGCTAAGAATTACTTTACAGCCCACAAAAATATTTATCTAAGTATGCTGAAAATTAATTTTTGATTATGCCGGGGTGGCCGAGGGGTTAGGCGGCGGGCTGCAGACCCGCTGACATGGGTTCAAATCCCATCCCCGGCTCCAGTAACCCCCAGTTCTGGAACTCTTCACATAGTCTTTCCTTTTAGATCTTCGGATATAGAGTTTAGTGTGATAGCGAATCTCTATAATATTGCAAAGAGACTTTTAAGGATGCTAAACGCTCCGATGGAATATTGAAAGCTAGCATGGTGCCTAAGAAGCAGAAGCATAAACCCGTCAAACAATGCTAAGTGCAAGTGTTGCAGGCATATATTAGACAGAAACCCAGCGACGAAGGCTGAGGAGTAGGAGCGAAAAAGGAGGAAATAATCAAGATGCTTAAGGAGGCGTTGAACTGCTTTTTTAAGGCTGTCTATTGAGTGGAAACTTTACTTGTCTTTAATTTTTGTAATTCTAGGAATGCTAAGGTTAAGCCTAATGCGAGAGCTAAAATTCCCGCAATACCGTGTATGCTAGTCACAATTCATTTAGTCTGAGCACGTATGGGACTGATGCTATAATTAAGGCTGAGGTTGCTTTACTCATTCCCTAGAAGAGATTAGAGATGTACGTTAATTCTTAGAAAAGAGATTGAACCTATTTGGGTTTCTAGATTCGATAGGAACATCCCACTTAGGTTTAAGGCCCTATTGGTTGGCAAAATTATGGAGACTGATTATATTGGATAATGCCAAAAAATATTTATTATTCTTTTTGCCATCTCAAGTAAGCTCTTCTTAGAATTTTTTAACTAATTAATGACAATTTGATTCTGGGGGAATAAATAATAAAAGAAATAAAGGAGAGGCGAGTTCCTCCTTACTTATTACTTAAGCTTATATTTACCTTCGGCAGTTTTTTCCACTTTCCCCTCTTTAATTAATCTTGTTAGCTGGACCTTAACAACACCAGGTTTAGAGCCAGTTGCCTTAATAAGATCCTCAACACTTTTAGCGCCAGCCTTTAGCTCCTCAAGGATCTTGCTCTTAACACTCATAACTTTACCCCCATTCATTTATTGATTTATAAATAACTAAATAAAACTTTTTCGGTCTTTAAAATAAAAAATAATGTATTTATAGCCTTATTAAAAATGTCCTTAGCACATTATAGACCAAAAAATGGCATTATCCCAATATTTAAGTTCTGTTATGTGTAAACCAAGTTTGATATAACAAGCATTAATATAAATTTTCTAAAAATTATGAGGATAGAAAAAGCCGGAGAATAATAGCAAGAAAGTTGCTGAATAGGGAGATGTAACCTACTAGGCAATAAGCCAACTTCCTAATAATTTTAATATTCGGCTCTCAATCAAACAACTCATATTTTTATTCAGTAAATAAACTTCTAAACTTAAATATGCCAAAAAAATATTTTTAAGAGAATAAACCATGTATGAAAGTAGGGTTGAGGTAGAGAGAAAACAATATCTGACTATTGAGGACCTTCCAGGTATAACGCCTGCAATAGCGGAGAAGTTACGTGAGCTTGGGTTTAACACTGTAGAATCTATTGCGATGGCGACCGTGCGTGAACTTGAACAGGCTGGTTTAAGCGATAAAAAGGCGTCTGAGATAATTAGTGTGGCGAGATCCTCAATAATGTTAACTTTCATACGTGCGGACGAGCTCTTAGAAAGGAGGAGGAATGTACTTAAGCTTACTACTGGAAGCAAAAAGCTTGATGAACTCCTAGGTGGTGGACTGGAAACCCAAACCATAACAGAATTTTATGGCGAGTATGGTACGGGTAAAAGTCAGATTGCTCATCAAGCATGCGTCAATGTTCAGTTGCCACCAGAGAGGGGAGGATTAGATGGCGGAGCACTGTACATCGACACCGAAAATACATTTAGGCCAGAACGAATAGTACAAATGGCCAAGTTCAAAGGGCTGGACCCGCAGAAAGTTGTTAAGAATATTATTTGGGCTGAAGCTTATACGTCAGACCACCAAATATATCTTCTAGAAAACGCTGACAAAATAATTAAAGAGAATAATATACGCCTAATAGTCATTGATTCTTTAACAGCTCATTTCAGAAGCGAGTATATTGGCAGAGAGAACTTAGCTTTAAGGCAACAGAAACTTAATCAGCATTTGCATAAGCTTATTAGACTGGCAAGAGCATTTAATGCCGTTGCATTAGTAACTAACCAGGTTATGTCCAGTCCAGAGGCATTCTTCTCTGAAACTATACGACCAATAGGTGGTCATATAGTTGCCCACACAAGCCACACAAGGGTATTTATAAGGAAGGGTGCTAGAGGACCAATAAGAATAGCACGTCTCGTCTCAAGTCCATACCTCCCGGAGGGCGAGTGCATATTTAAGATAACAGAGAATGGTATAGAAGATGCTAGCGAAGAGGATAAAATTGATTGAATATGAGTAAGCTCGCTCCATTAGGTCAAATAGGTCGGATTTTAAACGAGTTCTTCAAAGCAGTTCTGAATAAAAAGTTTGGTGATGCAGAGAGGATCCTCCAAGAAATAGTAGAGAGGGTTGGAGCAGATAGTGAATTTAAACGCGGTTTCATGCAGGGGCTCAAGGGCATCCTTAACATGTATCGATTAAACGATCAGTACACTTTCTTAAACACCCTCAATTTAACTGATGTTAACACATTAAGAGAATACTATGATGATTTTCTAGAGAACTTAAAAAAGAGGCTACGCACCGACTACGATAGAGGCTACTTTTTGGCATTAGCGAAATATCTTTATTTTTGCTTAAAAAATATTGAGACTAGAATAAAGGAAACTTAAGATTAGTATGGGAAGAGCGTATATAATAGAAGCCAGAAAAAGATCCAAGACACAAAAAAGATGCTAAGCCCAGTCTTAGTAATAGATGATGGCTTATCGATCTTTGTAATGAAAATTTGCTTCAAAATTCTATCACTAATCAAATAGACAGCTATACATAATACTATTCCAGAAAAGATATTGGTAATTTTTAAGATGACACATAAAGCGGCCGCTAAGGCACCCAAGCCGAGCTTAATCCAATAAATAAGGTTTAAAGGTTCCATTGAATCAATCCTTCCTTGATGAAACTTGATAGAGGGAATGAGTGGTCTTGACGTAGCCGCTTTAGTGGTGGAACTCAGTAGGATTATTAAGGGTTCTCGAATAAATAAGATTTATCAGATAAACCCAAAAACATTACTGATCAGGATACGCTGCCAGAATGGGACTTTAAACCTTCTGATAGAGGCAGGCAGAAGGATTCACTTAACATCATATGAAATTGAGAAGCCAAAGGAGCCGCCGAGCTTCTGTATGGCTCTAAGAAAATATCTTGAAAACGGGATTATTGAAGACATTTATCAGCACAATCTTGAAAGAATAATTGAAATGTATATTAAACGCGGTGGGCAAAAGTATAGGCTCATAGTGGAACTCTTCGAAAGGGGGAACATTATACTCGTTGATTCAGAGAATAAAATATTACACGCATTGTCCTATAGGAGAATGAGGGATAGGAATATACTACGCGGCGAAGAATATAAGTATCCACCCCAAAGAGGAATAGATCTGAGAAAAGTAAGTCTAGAAGATCTTTACAAGCTTAGAGATTTTGGTGAAATAGAGACTATTAGAGGCTTAACAAGACTTATAGGGATAAGCGGCTTCTATGCCGAAGAAATACTTTTCAGGGCTGAGATCGATAAGACCAAATCATGCCTATCACTTAGCGATGAGGAGATAAAAGCGATATACGAAAATATCAGAGATATACTACATGAAATCGACGCGGGAGACTATAAACCATGCATAATCATTAACAAAGACGGTAGTTGGATTGGCGCGGCACCCTTCCCCTTAAGAAAATGTTCCGTTTACAATATTCTTGAGATGGAGACCTTCAATAAAGCTCTAGACGAATATTATACGAGAGTTACATATTATAGAAAGATTAAACAAATAGAGGAAGAGGCTAAGCGGGAAATACTAAGATTGGAGAAAGTTCTTGAAGAACAGAGAAAGAGTCTTGAAAATCTTATGGAGAAAGCTCATAATTATCGCCAAATCGGAGACATAATTTATAGTCACCTGAATGAGCTCAACATGTTAATAGAAAGAATTATGAATAAGAAAAAATGCGGCGAAGAATGGAAGAATATTATGACAGAGCTATTAGAGGAGAAGGAGAGAAATATCGCGCCTTCAATGTATTTCGTATCACTTAATCCCAATACATTAACTGTTAAAGTCTCAGTTGATGGAAAGATATTCGATTTAAATATTAGGATGCCAGCCCAACAGAGCGCGACTGAGCATTATGAGAGAGCTAAGAAGATTGAGGATAAGATTGAGGGTGTAAAGAAAGCCATTGAGGAGACTACTAGAAGAATTGAAGATATCAGGTCTAAAATATCTAAAGATATTAAGGAAACTTCTCCTCTAAGATTAGTGAAGAAGAAAAAATGGTATGAGAGATTCCGCTGGTTTTACTCATCAGAGGGCTTCCTTATCATAAGCGGGAAGGATGCCTCAACAAATGAGCTACTGATACGTAAATATATGGAAAACCACGATATAGTTTTTCATGTAGATATTCCGGGATCGCCATTCACTCTAGTTAAGACAGAGGGGAGACAGCCTAGTGAGGAAACGATATTTGAGGCAGCACAGTTTACCGCTTCTTACTCTCGGGCCTGGAGGGAAAACTTTAGGGCAGCAGATGTTTACTGGGTTAAACCAGAGCAGGTAAGTAAGACGCCACCACCAGGACAGTATCTCCCAAAGGGTTCCTTCATGATCTACGGCACCAGAAACTACATTAAGAATATTCCATTAGAGATTGCCATAGGTGTTAAGAGATATAATGGTGAGATAAAAGTTATTGGTGGACCAGTAAGCGCAATCTCAAAGCAAACAAATGTTTATGTAAAAATAACTCCAGGCAATATACCAAGTGGTAAACTGGCAAAGGAAATTAGAAGGAGATTGGCCAACATGAGCGCACAAGAGGAGCGCAAAGCGATTTTAAAAATTCCTTTAGAGGAGATTCAGAAATTTATACCTCTAAGTTATGGAGATATTTCCTGATAAGTATTTGATTAATCCCTTTTTTGGTGGTGGGGATGGTTGATATATGGCTTCCTTACGGTAGAACTGAGGTGCATGCTACCATTGCAAGCGATAATCTAATGGGGATAATAGAGTTACATGACGAACCGGGCATTAAAGATGTGACC
This sequence comes from Bathyarchaeia archaeon, assembly GCA_038820405.1. GTDB lineage: Archaea > Thermoproteota > Bathyarchaeia > Bathyarchaeales > DTEX01 > DTEX01. The sequence continues at coordinate 11,531 of JAWAXL010000021.1, read as the reverse complement.
AGCGAGATTGAGAAAGCAGCTAAGGAACTAATATCTTCAGAGAAAATAATGAGGATGGAAAGAAAGAAAGACAAGATTGCATTATCTCTAAATATATTTGATATACCTCTGGCCAAACTCATATTATCTTCCGTTATGAAAGAAATAGCTTATGCTGGTTTAAGGGATGAAAATCTGGTGGTCATTATTACAAATAATCCCTTTATGATGGGAGTATTTGACACTATTAAGCACCTAAAGGAGGAAATTGCATCTCTTTTAGGAATAAACGTAGTAGTGCATGATCCGACACATGACAATATACATGTTTGTGATTTAGAGGATGGAGCGAAAGTCTATTTAGATAAGGCATTTGTTGAAGCTGATGTTAGAGTTGCAATCAGCACAGTTGAGCCGAGCCCTTACACTCTATATAGTTGCTGTGAGATTGGAGTGGCCTTTGGGCTAACGAGTCTGGAGACAATTAAAGATATTCTGTTGCCAATATTAGATGCTGATGATTTTCAGGAAAGAGTGTTTGAGAAATCAATCAAGGTCTCAGAGATTGCCAAATTAGACCTCAGCATGGGTATCGTTAAAAATCCGCGTAACGAGGTAGCCAGATATTTTGTTGGTGATCCAGAGAAGGTGTTGAGGAAGAGCCTAGATGCTGTAAACTCAATATATAGGGTTATTTTGAGGGAACAGCCTGATATAGTCATCATTAGTCCAGGCGGCTCTCCCTTCGACGCAGATATTTTTAGCGCCTACATGTATTTAGAAAATGCACTTAAAGTTGTAAGAAGGAATGGAGTCGTAATCCTTGTCGCGGAGTGCTCAGAAGGGTATAGAAGACCTGAACATTATCAGTTAATTAGGAAAGTAAATGGAGATTTAAGTTTACTTGAGGAAACATTGAAGAGCGAGTTCACCATAGAAGGCTTTATAGCGTATCGATTCCTCAGAACCTTTAAAAAAGCAAGCATAATCATGGCTTCATCAATACCAGACTATTATGCTTCTAAAATACCTGGACTAAAAATTTTTAGGAGCGTAAATGACGCATTAAATGATGCGCTAAATAGATTTAGAACAAAAGTTAAGGTGACCGTAGCTCCCTATGGGATCTTTATCCCCATCATTGAAAAATAAAAATAAATTCTTTGAGTGCGGAACAATTATTTAGAGCGATGGGCTCGAATTTGGAGCGAAAATTCATTTTAAGAAAGTTCGAGAAGGAGGATTTAGAAGATGTAATATACATTAACAGAGTATGCCTTCCAGAAAATTACTCAGTATACTTCTTTATGGACCTACATCTAAATTACCCAGAAACTTTTATTGTTGCTGAAATAAATAATAAAGTCGTTGGCTATATTATGTGCCGAATTGAGATAGGCTTTTCAGGACTCAGTCTAATAAAAAAGGGCCACGTGATATCGATCGCAGTTCTGCCAAATTATAGGCGTATGGGGATAGGAAAGGCATTGCTTCTAGAGGCGCTTAAAGCCATGGTTAAACACTATGGTGTGAGGGAATGTTATCTAGAGGTGAGGGTCAGCAATACCCCAGCAATAAACCTCTATAAAAAGACTGGATTTGAAATTAGCAGGGTTATCAAGGGATATTATGCCGATGGGGAGGATGCATACTTAATGCAAATAAAAAATCTTAGGTGATTATACTTTGAGTAGACGACGTATAAAAAAGAAAGATGTGGAGCACATAGCTTGGCTCGCTCATATAGAATTGACAGAAATGGAAAAAGAACTCTTCGTAGAACAATTTAACAGAATATTGGAGCTTTTCAGGAAGATTGATGAAGTGAATACTGAGGGTGTTCCACCAACGTATCACGTAGTAGATCTAAAAAATGTTTTTCGTGAGGATGAAGTTAGAGAATCGCTATCAAAGGAAGAAGCATTAAAAAATGCTCCAAGAAAAGAGAACGGCTTCTTTAAATCTCCAAGAATAGTTTAGTTAGGGGAATATTAAGTATGCTAAGACTTTATGAACTAACGGCATTAGAACTTGTTGATAAAATTAGGCGTCAAGAGTTATCTGCTGAAGACTACATAGCATCTCTCATCGAGAGGATAAATAAAGTCGATGGGAAGATAAATGCCTATATAACAACGACATTTGATGAGGCTCTGAGAAAAGCCAGAGAGATTAATGAAAGAGTTCGGCGGGGAGATAAGGTAGGTAGGCTGGCTGGCGTGGCCGTTGCAGTAAAGGACAACATATGCACTCTAGGGATAAGAACCACATGTGCCTCAAAGATGCTTGAGAATTTTATACCACCATATAATGCAACGGTAGTTGAGAGGCTTAAGTGTGAAGACGCTATAATTATTGGAAAGACTAACATGGATGAATTCGCAATGGGCTCAACTACGGAGACGAGCTATTTTGGTCCCACTAGAAACCCATGGGATCTAACGAAGGTTCCCGGGGGATCATCTGGAGGAGGCGCTGCGGCACTGATAGCTGATGAGGCGACGCTATCTCTGGGATCTGATACGGGTGGTTCGGTAAGGTGCCCAGCAAGTTACTGCTCAGTAATAGGGCTTAAGCCAACATATGGTCTAGTAAGTCGGTATGGACTTATAGCCTACGCTAACAGCCTAGAGCAGATAGGTCCAATGGCGAAGAGCACAGCCGATTGCGCGCTCCTACTGTCAGTTATAGGCGGACATGATCCAAGGGATAGTACCTCACTTAACACTCCACCAATTGATTATATCAACTACCTCACAGATGACATAAGGGGGTTAAGGATTGGTATCATTAAAGAGTTTTTCAGTGAGGGTGTTAAGGACTCTGTCAAAAAACATGTCTGGAGGAGCATACATTTACTTGAGAATATGGGGGCAACTTATGAGGAAGTCTCCTTACCAAGCTTAGAATATGCTCTGGCAGCTTACTATATTATTGCCATGTCTGAGGCAAGCTCAAATCTAACCCGATACGATGGACTGAGGTATGGATTTAGAGTTGAGCATGATGATGCAGATTGGTCTAAGATATATGCCAGAAACAGGCGGATAGGCTTTGGGGCCGAGGTTAAGAGGAGGATAATGCTTGGAACATATGCTCTATCAGCCGGATATTATGAACAATACTACCTAAAGGCCCTAAAAATCAGGACAATAATTCGCAGGGAGTTTGAAAGCGCCCTGAAAAATTTTGATGTGCTAGTCGGCCCAACAATGCCTCTTCCCCCATTCAATCTAGGCGAGAAAATACAGGATCCACTCACATTATATATGTGCGATATATTAACCGTACCAGCAAACCTAACAGGCTACCCAGCCATATCGACACCATGCGGCTTCGAGGGAAAACTGCCAATAGGGCTGCAGATAATAGGAAGACCATTTGATGAAGCAACCCTCTTTAAACTCTCATTTGCATTAGAGAAGAATACAGGGTTCGCTGGAAAAAGGCCAGAAATATAATATATGAAATATGAAAATGATGAGAAGTGTTACCACAAGATGCTTTGGAGTTTTAAGACATGGATAGATTGGCTAGACCAGTGGTTGGCGTGAGCATTGGCGACCCCGCAGGCATTGGACCTGAAATCTCAATAAGGGCCCTTCTAGATGAGAGCATTTTCAATGAATGCAGACCTATCTTAATAGGTGATCTCAGCATTTTAAGAGAGGTTAATGAGAGGCTGGGGTTGAAAGCGGATTTAGAGGTTATAGATGAACCAAGGGATGCAAGAGACATTAGGGGGAAAATTGAGGTAATTGATGTCAAGAGCCTCACTATTAAAGATATTACTGTGGGAGCGGCGTCAGCTGCATCTGGAAGGGCTTCAATACAGTATATTGAGAGAGCCATAAAATATGCTTTAAGAGGAGATATTAATGCTATAGCGACGGCGCCAATAAATAAGAAGGCTATTAATATGGCTGGGAGTAAATATATAGGTCACACTGAGATCCTAGCAGCGCTCTGTGGAGTTAAGGACCCGCTCACAATGTTTCATATAAAGGGTCTAAGAGTATTCTTTCTTACAAGACATGTACCATTAATAGAAGCAATTAGAGCGGTTAAGAGGGAGAGGATCATTGAGACAACATTAATGGTTAATAGGGCTTTAAGATGGCTTGGGATAGATAGACCTAGGATAGCTATCGCTGCATTAAACCCCCATGCTGGTGAGGATGGCCTAATTGGGGATGAGGAGATTAGAGAGATAATCCCAGCTATAAGAAATCTTCAGAGCATGGGTTTAGATGTTATTGGCCCATTTCCAGCAGATAGTATATTTCATCAGGCGCTAGAACGAGGCTATGATGCCATCTTATCACTTTATCATGATCAGGGGCATATAGCTGCCAAAACGCTGGACTTTTACGGTGCCGTTGCAGTAACCCTCGGTCTCCCCTTTATCCGCACATCGGTTGATCATGGAACGGCCTATGATATTGCCTGGAGGGGACTAGCAAGTCCAAAAAGCTTAATAAATGCAATAGAGTTGGCCGCAAGACTCTCAAGAGTTTATAATCCAAGTAGAGAGTAAATAGGTATGCGATGGGTTATATTAGATACGAACTTTCTAATGCTTCCATTCCAATTCAAGATAGATATTTTCGACGAGATAGAGCGCTTTATCGGAAGGTTTGAGCCTATAGTCTTATCCACCACTTTAGATGAGCTTAAGAAAATCTCAAATTCAAGATCTGCCAAGATCAGCAAACTAGCCCTTTCGGCGATAGAGCTGACTAAAAAGTGCAGGATTATGGAGGTCAATGTTAGACCAGAAGAGAGCTATGATGATGTCTTGCTGCGGATAGCTAAAGAGAATAACTGTATTGTTGCAACAAATGATCGAAATCTCATAAAGAGGCTGAGGAAAGCAGGAATCACAATAATATATCTCAGAAAGAAGACTCATCTTCAAGCGGAGGGATATATATGAAACATTGGAATAAGAGCCATTATTGAGTACGTTGTATCTTATGAGAATGGCAAAGGTAAAACAGAAATTATATTCTATCGGTCGGGGGCATCATAATAATATGAGAGAAATGGATTACGTAACTCATAACACTTGTTTGCGCTGTGCTTCACTTGGGCTTGGATGCTGCAGTCGCTGCCATCCCTTCATCTTAACCGAGGACCTACGCCTAATCCTAAAGAAACACCCCAAAGATAGAATAAGAGTTATAGTTGAAGTTAATACCATACCAACAATATATCTTCATCATTTATTGGATCCAGAGATGAAGCAAATATATTATTTTTGGGGTGGCACATATTATCGCCTCCAAACAAAGTTTATTAATGACTCCTGTACAGCCCTACTACCAGGTAGGGGCTGCATTTTAGGGAACTATAGACCATTAATATGTAAGGTTTGGCCATTCTGGTGGGAGAGTGGAACAGACCTATCCAGAGACGACTTCCCAATAGAGATTAACGGAGACTGTACTATGGCAACTCATTGGGGAATGTCTCTTAAAGAGATTTTAAGGGAATTTGGCTGCTCAGAAAGCTCCATTAGAAAAGACCTTTTAGCTTTAAACAGATCGATTAAAGAACATGGTGAAATTTTGAGGGAGGCTAGCAAAAGAAAAGTTCCTCCCGAAAAACTATTAGACTATATTCTTGACAGCATCTAGACTCTTAATTCAGCTTTTCCATCTCATAACTCCATATCAATTTTCCTTAACTCAGTCATTACTTTCCCAATTTCCTTAAATACGCCCGAATCGTCAGCCCTTTTCCACTCTCAGCTAACATTCCCACAGAAACTAATGTTGATCCAATTATATTTGAGAAAAGTGGTTCCGGAAACGTTATGCATGCCGTGCCAACCGTAATTAGCTTTGAACTTAAGTTACTGCTTTTTGGTAAGATGTCTCACAGGTTTAGTGGTCAGTAAAGCACCATTCACCGTTTTAGCGGAGTCCTTAAGAATTTTCACAAAAAAATCTAAGATCTTGAGACAGTTCTAAGGCTTCCTCCACATTCATGGAAAACATCACCCATAGGAAAGCCTGGGGGAATATTAAGACTTATTAATATATTGGAAAATACGTTATTGCTACATAATTTCTCAGCAGTATTTTTAGATCTTAATATGATAACCTGGTAAATCTTAGAGTAATAGATTTGCTTAAAACATCACTTACCCTTTTACTACTCCTTAGTGGAGGGAAAGAACTCTATGTCTAAGTTTGATAAAGAGTGGTCTGAGTATAAATCTGGGTTTGCCGCCGCTCTAAGGCCCGGCCCACCACTTAAACATAAGATTGAACTGGCACTCAGACGCATTGAAGCCCAAATACAATACCTAAATGGAGCTATAAGCCTCCTCACACAGAGAGATAAGATGCTATTTCAAAAGGTTGTTGATGCTTATTCTAAGCATGATATGAAAAGAGCAAATATCTATGCCAACGAGCTGGCAGAGATAAGGAAGATGGCTAACTTCATGATGAGTGCTGAGTTGGCGCTTGAGAGGGTTGCATTAAGACTTAGAACCGTAACTGAAGTCGGAAATGTCGCTGCTGTTTTAGCGCCAGTAAGCAGAATCATAAATAGTGTGAGCACAAGTATTGCGGGGGTGTTCCCAAGCGCTGAGCGTGAGCTGAGCGAGATAACAACATTGCTAGATGAAGTTATGATTGAAGCTGGACAGGTAACTGGAATAAGTCCTGACTTTGAGGTTGCAAGCGAGGAGGCGCAGAAGATATTGAGTGAGGCAGCTATAATAGCCGAGCAAAAGATGAAGGAGAAGTTCCCAGAATTACCAGCTCTAAAGGCTCCAGAGGAGGAGATTACACAACTAAAATAGACACGATTACCCTTTTCTTTTTTATTGCCTGGCTAAAGGTAGGATTAGATGGAATTGGTTGGAACTGTATGTGGTGGCTTAGCTTTGTCCTTCACGAAATATCTTTTGGTTTTCTATCAGTCTTTATCCCCCTCTATATAATGGCCCTTGGTGGCTCCCTCGCTCACATAGGCTTAATATTTGCGGTGGCAATTTTTCTATCTATACCAGCATCTTTCTTATGGGGCTATCTATGTAATAAGAGGAGGCGCTATAAGTCATACATCCTGTTGTCTTTCCTTTTCTTGGTAATAATCCTATATGCCTTCACGCTAACAACAAGTATCGGTTTGTTAGGCGCTCTATATTCCATTATGGCTTTCTTTCATATGGCTCATGAACCACCAAAGAACGTACTGATTGCAGAGAATTACATGCGAAGATTCTGGGAAAGATCCTACGCCTTTTATGAGGGTGTAACAGAAATTGGCTGGCTCATTGGAATACTTGTTGGCTTATATGCATCAGTTCAAGAATTAATTACATCCCATATTTTACTAATTTGTAGCATATTGAATTTCGCGGCATTAGTCTCCTCAATCTTCCTCATAAAAGATCCGACCTTCATCTTTGAGAGGGGCCTAGTTAAAGTTGAGAGGAGCATACTTTGCGCATATAGGGGGCTTGCTGCGTCCTTAAGGGCTATGAATGGCGCTGACCATATTAGTGTTGAACCAGAAAACTCGACTAGAAGATTCTGCTTTGGGCTCATCGCTTTTTTCACGGCGACAAAAATGCTCTTCATACCTCTACCGATCTTCTTCTTAAAAGAACTCGCCCTACAACAAAGCATGGTCTACGCACTATTTTGTATAAGTACCACTGGCTCTCTTATCGGCTACTTCCTATTATTAAAGCTACGGTATACAGGGACAAAAACACTTTACAAGGTATCAGGTGTAAGATGTGCTCTCACGTTATCTCTAATAGCTATTAAGGGAGGTATTTCCGGTTACGGGGTAATAATCCCCTTAACATTAGTATTATTTCTCTTAGGCCTTGCTCATGCAATTTTTCACATTTTATCACTCTCTATATCCATGGAATTACTCCCGGAAAATATGGTTGGAATGTTCAATGTAGTTACAGGTTTAGGTGAGGCGTTCGGCTCACTCATGGGCCCCATGATAGCCGAAAAACTCGGCTTCACAGGTTTATTTCTCATCACAGGCTTAGTATTCTTTACGGCCTGCATGATTCTTAAAAGATGAACTTAAATCTTTAACAATTCATATTCTGCTGGAGGAGAAGATCATATAAATATAAATAATACTTCTGAAGATTGTTCTTTCATATGGAGGCAGGAAAACTAAAAATAATAAACGCTAAACTAGAATATCTAAGCGATAAGAATATTAAGGCTATAGTTGAGATCGAGCAGCATCCAGCTGTGAGGAGGTGGCTAACTGATTATGAAAATGAGGACTTCAAGACCGAACTTGATAGCTATAGAAAATTCTTCCAAGAACTTGTGAATAATAATAAAGTTGAGGTTTTAGTCGCCAAAATAGATGATCAAATAGTTGGTTTCTTAGCTCTGTGGCACATGGAGGAATATAACGAGCATACAAGGAGCATAGGAATAAGCGTCCACCCAGATTATTGGGGGAAGGGTATAGCAACAGCACTCATAAAGGAGTCTATAAAGCTGGCTAGGAAAATAGGCGCCAAAAAAATCATTATTGAGACTTTAAAAGAAAATTATGCGATGAGGCATGCAGCTGAAAAGACTGGCTTTAAAATGGAGATTATTAGAGAGAGAAAGGTCCAGAAAAATGGGAAATGTTATGATGAAGTAGTTTATACACTTAACCTATAGCATATTTAGAAGTGTTGATAGAAAACTTTAAATAATTGAGGCGCCGTGCTACAATTTTTTAATGTAGCACCTGTGTGGTGCTACATTGGGGCGCGCGAAATAAAATATGGGTGAAGATTGGAGGAGCATTCTTAAGAAAAGTGTAACTAGACCAGAGCAGATTCTAGAGAGGTTTAAGGTTGATATAGAGCCAATTAAGGCTGTTGTAAAAATATATCCAATGTTCATTTCGAGATATTACTTTGACCTTATAGAGGAAGTTGATGACCCAATATGGAAACAATGTATACCGAGCCCACTAGAGCTTTTTGACCCATATGGGTATGAGGACCCATTAAATGAGGAGGGGATGAGTCCGATACCCGGGCTAGTGCACAGGTACCCAGATAGAGTTTTAGTGTGTGTCTCAAATAGCTGTGCCACTTACTGCAGGTTCTGTACGAGGAAGAGGAAGGTTGGCAAGCCCACAATAAGCTTCTCTGACGATATTTACATGGCTCAAATTAAATATATCCGTGAGAACCAATCCATTAGGGATGTTCTCCTCTCTGGCGGAGATCCCTTAATGCTCTCAGATGATAAGATAGAGTTTCTCTTAAGGAAGATTAGAGAGATACCTCATGTTGAAATTATAAGGATAGGTACGAGGATACCATGTACGTTACCGCAAAGAATAACCCCAAAACTGTGCCGCATACTTAAGAAATACCACCCATTATATGTGAACGTCCACTTTGAGCATCCACGCGAGATAACTGAGGAGGCTGAAAGGGCATGTGGATTATTGGCGGACGCAGGCATCCCTCTTGGAAACCAATCTGTTTTATTGAGGGGCATTAATGACAGCCCAGAAGTTATGAAGGAGTTATGTCAGAAGCTACTTAAGATCCGCGTCAGACCATATTATTTATTCCAAACGGATCTCGTCAGGGGGACATATCATTTTAGAACTAGAGTTGAGGTCGGCATAAAGATAATTGAGTCATTAATTGGATGGACATCTGGACTAGCTGTGCCGAGGTTTGTTATCGATGCGCCTGGTGGCGGCGGCAAGATTCCAATTCAACCAAATTATATCGTCTCCATGGATGAAGATAAAGTTATCCTAAGAAACTATGAGGGAAAGATCTTCATTTACCCACAGATAGCTCAGGAAGAAGAGGATAAGGCTTTTATGCTTTCGGAGAGCAAGAGGCTAGCAGTATTGCATAAGGGGGGTTTTAGGAAGAGGGCCGACATCTAATGACGCTTAGAGTTGGCTTAACCTATAATCTCAGAAGGAGGGTTGAAGGCAGCACTCTTCCAGAAGATTTTTATGTAGAATTTGATGAAGAAAGTACCATTAACGCTATAGCATCAGCACTAAAGAGGGGTGGATGTAAGGTAATAAGAGTTGAGGCTAATGAAAAATCCTATTTTAAGCTATACAAGTATAGGCCGGATATAGTCTTTAATATCGCTGAGGGATTACGCGGTGAGAGCCGTGAATCCCATATCCCAGCAATATTAGAAATGCTTGGCATACCATACACTGGCTCTAATCCATCAACACTAGCAATATGTCTAAACAAGGCCTTAACACATAAGGTTTTAAGCGCCCATGGTATTCCCTCACCAAAATTCCAGGTTTTTAAGAGGGGAGATGAGAAGCTAGATAGTGAATTAAGCTTTCCACTAGTGGTTAAGCCTCTACTTGAGGGTTCTAGTAAGGGAATTAGAAGCAGCTCCCTTGTAAGGGATGAGAAGAGCCTTAGAGAGCAGGTCTCATGGATTATCAAGACTTACGATCAGCCAGCCATAGTTGAAGAATTTATGCCTGGAAGGGAATTCACGGTCGGGTTAATAGGAAATGAGGAGCCAGTTGCCTTACCAATAGTTGAAATATGTTTAGAAAGATTACCTAATGGGGCAAGCCCAATATACTCCTATGAGGCTAAATGGTTATGGGATACACCAGAAAAACCTTTAGAAATATTCGAGTGTCCAGCAAAAATCCAACTAGACCTAGAGAAAGAAATAAGAGAAATTAGTGTCAAAACATTTGAAGCACTAAATTGCAGAGATGTATGCCGTATAGACATCAGGTTAGATCATGAGGGAGTCCCAAGAGTCCTAGAAGTTAATCCATTACCAGGCTTAATGCCAGACCCGAGAGCCCATTCATGCCTTCCAGAAGCCGCTAGGGCGGCAGGCTTCACACATGATGAGCTAATCTGCACAATACTCTGGCAGGCGTTGAAAAGATATGGACTTCAAGACCGCTTTAAGGGAAAATCTCTAGTGAAAATACCATAAATCTGTAGAAGATATGTGTAATAGCGATTTATAGATGCTGAGATGACTTACAAGCTCTTGAGATAGCAAAATATATTATCCTTGCTATAAAATCTTCAAAGGACATTCCTGAAGCCTTCAGTGAACGTACAAAACCAGATTCTGGAGATATATCTGGGTTCGGGTTAACTTCAAGAACATATGGTATTCCAGATTTATCCTCTAGGCGGATGTCAATTCTGGCATAGTCCCTGCATCCAAGCGCCTTGTAAGCCTTAAGAGAAACTTCTTCAATCCCAGATCTCAGTTCCTCGCTTAAATTAGCTGGACATCTAGGCTTTGTTCTGATATATTCGTCACTATCTTTAAGCCACTTAGCGGCATAATCAACTATCTTATAATCAGATTCAAACTCAAAGATTATTTCTGATATAGGCAGGACAACTGGCTCCTCATTTCCCAGAATCGAAACATTAAATTCTCTTCCACCGATATACTCTTCAACTAAAGCTGGCTGTCTATAAATATTGTTTATATAATTTACTTGCTTTTCTAGTTCCTCGACAGTTCTGACAAAGCTTCTTTGAGTGATCCCTACGCTGG
>JAWAXL010000020.1:0-21370 GCA_038820405.1 Bathyarchaeia archaeon | reverse complement strand
AAACTCTTTTATTTCTCTATAGCTCTCGAGAGCGCGTTTCTTATCAACTAAATCTATCTTTGTCTGAGCTATAACTATTCTCTTCACGCCAATTATTTCTATGGCAGCAAGATGCTCTCTAGTCTGGGGCTGCGGGCACGGCTCGTCTGCTGCAATAACAAGTATGGCACCATCCATAACGGCGGCTCCAGAAAGCATTGTCGCCATTAGTGCCTCATGGCCAGGTGAGTCCACAAAGCTAAGCACTCTAACAAACTCCGTCTTAGAGCCGCATTTTGGGCATATTTCACTCGTTGAATAATTATGTGGTGGCTCGCAGACGGGACACTTATACACTGGGGCATCGGCATATCCAAGCTTTATCGTTATACCTCTCTTCAATTCCTCACTATGCTTCGCCGCCCAAACACCAGTAATTGCCTCAACAAGCGTAGTCTTTCCATGATCCACATGACCTATTGTACCAATGTTTATTTCAGGTTGGCGTGGAAGACTACCAGCTTTGCCCATATTCCATCAACACTAGAGGAAAAAATGGGATAGAATAATATAAAGTCATCGAACAGAATCTTTTATAGTGGTCAACTAACCAACAATATATAGTGGTGATATTAAAGTGACTAAATGTACCAATTGTGGTTTTAACTTGCCAAGGGATGCAGCTTTTTGTCCAAATTGCGGAGCGCCTGTAAGAAAGGTTATAAAAGCCAAGGTGGTCCAAGAAAATATTTCGTGGATTATAAGATTGAGTTTAATAGGCGCATTCCTTTCGCTGATCATTTACTCAATTGGTTCCGTAATAGCCGAGAATGTAAGTCTATATTTTATACCAACATTCGTGTCAGCCCTAATAATCATATACACATCTAGAACCAAAAGTCTAAAAGATGCTATTACCATCTCCGTGCTAATTTACCTATTTACAAATGCCATATTATCCGGGCTAACTCTTGGAATAATATATATACAGGGTGAGAAGCTAGTTCCTTATTATGAAAACTTCCCAACCTTAATTGATGTAATACTCTATCCAATTACGCCACTAACATCAATATTAGCTGGATTCATTGGTTCTAAGATAGCTCCTGAGAGAATAGAGAGACCTTATGAGTATCCTATGGAGAGTGGACCCATGCTTTTTTATGGCATAAAAAGAGGGCTCAAAAAACTTAAATATAGTTTCTTCGGCTTTTTCATAGAAGCTAGATAGATGCGAGCGGAAGCTTACATGAAGGTGCCTAAGGAGATAAAGACCTATTGCCCAAGATGTAATAAAAGTACAGTGCACACCGTTTCATTATATAAGGATGGAAAGCGCAGAACCCTTGCAAAAGGAGAGAGAGCTCATGAAAGAGAGAGGAGAGGTTATGGTGGGCAGAAATATCCACTGCTTAGACGTAAAGCAAAAACAACTAAAAAACAATCGCTAAAGCTCAAATGTAAGGAGTGTGGGTGCATAATTCAGAGAGAGGGTATACGCTTAAAGAAACTCACAATAGAGTAAAGTGGTCAATGAGGGTTTACCTGAAATGAAATTGTGGGAGAAAGTTATACCGAAACCAAGAAGTAACTTCATCCAAGTTAAGTGTCCAGAATGCGGTAACGAGCAAATAACCTTTAGCCACGCTACAACTATTGTTCGCTGCAGTATTTGTGGCTCTGTCCTCGCAGAACCATCAGGTGGGAAAGCAAAAATAAAGGGCGAGATAATATCTAGATTTGAGTGATAGAATTGACAAGTATGTCAGAGTCGAAGGAGAATGAGTGGCCTGAAGTTGGCGAGCTAGTTATTTCAACAGTTACTGAGATAACAGATTACGGCGCATATGTAAGGCTCGACGAATATGACGGAAAAGAGGGTTTCTTGCACATCTCTGAAATATCATCTGGGTGGATAAGAAATATTCGAGATCATGTTCGTGAGGGTGAAAAGCTGGTTTTAAAGGTTTTAAGAGTTGATCCTGTGAGAAAGCAGATAGATTTATCGCTTAGAAGGGTAACACAACGAGAGAAGCGGGAGAAAATCTTAATTTGGAAGAAAAGCAAGAGAGCTGAGAGCTTACTCAAAAGTGCATCCCAGAAATTAAATATGAGTTTTGAGGAAATTTATAATCTGATCTCTGAACCACTTGAGAAAAATTTTGGTGATATATATAGTGGACTTGAAGCTGCTGCAAGGAAAGGGGCTGAGGTTCTGATTAAAGCTGGAATCCAAGAAAATTTAGCTAGAGCTCTAACAGAGATTGCAAAAGAAAAGATTAAGGTGACCACTGTTAAGGTTAGGAGTATAATTAATATGACGTGCATAAAGCCTGATGGTGTCTTAAGGATAAAGGAGGCTTTATTAAAGGCTAGGGAGAGCGTTTCTCTAAAGGGGGTGAACATCAACATATGTGCCATTGCTCCACCAAAATATCAGGTAGAAGTCATCGCTAAGGATTATAAGAAAGCAAATACGATTCTGAAGAAAGTCTCTGAAGTAGCAATAAATACAATAGCGAAGCTCGGTGGGCAGGGCACATTTACTCCTGAGAGTGGATAAGACGGATGGTATGGCTACTAAGAAAATGTACAAAATGTGGAATATATACACTTAAAAGGGATGTATGCCCATATTGTCACGGGGAGGTGCGCATCCCACATCCGGCTAAATTTTCCCCTAATGATAAATACGCCATTTATAAAGGCATGTTAAGGAGTGAGATTCTTAATGAGGAAGACGGTGATAATGGAAATAGAGGAAGTTGAGCTTAAAAATCCAGTTTTGATAGAAGGGTTGCCCGGCTTAGGTATGGTTGGAAGAATAGCGGTAAGATATCTTATAAAGCAACTTAGAGCAAAAAAATTTGCTGAGCTATATTCTCCACACTTCGCCTACTACGTCCTTGTAAATAAAGAGGGAATCATAACATTACTCAAAAATGAATTCTATTATTGGAAGAATGATTATGGAGATAATGATTTAATACTCCTAACAGGCGACTCCCAAGCGCAGACTATTGAGGGGCAATACGAGGTTGCAGAGACAATACTTGAGTATGCGAGGAAAAAGAATGTTAAGGTGGTTGTGACTATTGGTGGCTATAGAAGGGACGTTGTGAGCACACCACAGGTCTATGCTTCAGCAACAGACCCAGAGATACTTAAAAAAGCTCTGAAATCAGGGTCGATAAGCAGACCCTCCGGGAGCCCTATTGTCGGGGCAGCTGGTTTACTCGTAGGTCTGGCTAAATTCAAAGATATTGGTGGGTTATGCCTTCTCAGTGAGACTCCGGGTTACATGCCAGACCCGAGAGCCGCAAAGAGTGTATTGGTGGTTATAACAAGAATGCTGGACTTAAAGCTGGATTTAACGGATCTTGATAGGGAAATAGAGAAGATAGCTAAAATTGAGGAAGAGATGCGTAAAATAGAAGAATATAGGGCTATTAGAGAGGATATTGAAAGAAGGGAGAAGAGAGAGCTGTCTTACATAGGCTAGAGTTATACTATAAAACTTTGTCCCCCCTTTATATGCGCCTGTAATATTCTCTTAAGTTCCTCAAGATCTCTAATGGTATGATTGATCATGCTTACATGTGAGCTCATAGTTTCATAGACATCATCCTCAGAATCCGCCTCAAGAAAATCACTTTCCATCTGCTCAACCATTAATTGTGTCAATTCATTTCGCCTAGGCACAGATTTAAGTAGATCCAAGATTTTTCTTCTCATTTCATCAACATGGGGCTTCGGTAAATCTCCACTAATTACTTGCTCAATGACGCTATTTATCGTGACTTCATCTGACAGGGATGTACTTTTTCTCGAAGCGACCGCACCCTCTGGCGTTAAGAAAATAACCAATGGAACCCTATTGACGTTATAAAGTTCCGTTAATTCAACATTTCTTGGTTCATCGATATCGACGAGACGCACATTTATATTCTTTTTCTCCCCCCTAAGCTTCCTCACTATAGGCAATAAACTCTGCTTACTCTCATGGAGACTTGAATAGAAATATATTACCTCAATCTTCCTCCTGTTCTTACCCATACATCCCTAAACCCTCTTAAAGAGTAAACATACAATTTTTATTTAATCCTAATAACAATTGACAGCAATTTGTAAAAATAATGGAAGTAAAAAGGATGCGCAATTCTTATTCTTAACCTTCTTTATGTTCTTTTAGTTATCTCTTTAACGACGCCAGCAGCGATCGTTGTCCCCATATCACGTATGGCGAATCTACCTAGCTGTGGAATTTCAGAATAATTCTCCATACACACTGGCCTTATTGGCTCGAACCTAACTAGGGCGGCGTCACCAGTCTTGAGGAAAGATGGTTTATCCTCAACAACTTGACCAGTTCTGGGATCAATCTTCTTCAGTAGCTCGGCAAACTTAACGGCAACCTGAGCTGTGTGAATATGCATTACTGGTGTGTAGCCAGTGGCTATTGCTGTTGGGTGATAGATAACTATTATCTGCCCTATGAACTCCTTAGCTACTGTGGGTGGGGTGTTCGGATGACCCGCTACGTCACCCCTCTTTATCTCATGTTTAGCAATACCTCTAACGTTAAACCCTATATTATCTCCTGGCTCAGCCCTTGGTATCCTTACATGGTGAGTCTCAATGGACTTGACCTCACCAGTCTTTCCCAGCGGCATTATTACTATTGTATCACCCTCCTTTAGTATGCCAGTCTCAACACGACCAACTGGCACCGTTCCAACACCAGTTATCGAATAAACATCCTGGATTGGTATTCTTAGAGGCTTATCAATCGGTTTGGAGGGCACCTCAAAGTAGTCTAGAGCCTCATAAAGTGTTGGACCGCTGTACCATGGCATGTTGGAACTTGACTTAACTAAATTGTCTCCCAGCCATCCAGATACTGGTATAAATGGCACCTTCTCGACCTTATAACCAACAAGCCTCAGCATTCTACTAACCTCATTCTTTACCTCTTCATAGCGCTCCTTGCTCCAGTTAACTGTTAGGTCATCCATTTTGTTGATTAAAACTATGATCTGCCTAACGCCTAGTGTGAAAGCTAAGAAAGCATGTTCCCTAGTCTGGCCGCCTGGTCCTATGCCAGCCTCAAATTCACCCTTCTTTGCTGAAACAACTAGAATTGCCGCATCAGCCTGACTTGCGCCCGTTATCATATTCTTAACGAAGTCTCTATGTCCAGGAGCATCTATGATCGTAAAGAAGAACTTTGGTGTCTCAAACTTTAAGTACCGTAAATCTATTGTTAAACCTCTCTCCCTCTCTTCTTTAAGGTTGTCGAGTATCCAGGCATATTTAAAGGTCTCCTTCCCCATTTTCTTGGCTTCTTCCTCATACTGCTTAACAGTTCGTTCATCGACCACGCCAGTTAAATATAGGAAGTGACCCATCGTTGTTGACTTACCGTGATCCACATGCCCAATTACGATTAAGTTTAAATGAGGCTTCTCTGGCTTACTCATTTATCTATCCTCCATAACCTCATTAATCTGTTTGATTAATCATATTTCTATTATTTTAAGTTTACTTTCCACGTTTTAATTTCTTCCCTCATAGAGAAGCGGACTTGTTATATCTTCAACGGGATCAATATACTCAATCAATATTTTCTTCTCCGGCTTAATAATTGGCTTAGGTTTCCCTAAAAGTTCAAACCTAATTAATGAGGATTTATACCAAGGTATTCCAGGGTCCTTACCGGTATGAAAGCTAAACCTTGAGACAAATATCTCATAATTTGCAGTTTTATAGAGCATACTGTATCTTGAAAAGTCTCTAATTATGTCCGTTATTGTACAATTCATTCTTAAGAGCATTAGTTCAAGAGCTCTCCACTTCTTCGGCGAAGATTCGGCAGTCGTAAGCCCAACATATCCAACACCACTCTCATTTAAGCACGCTACTCCTCTTGAGAGAAAAGCCTTTAATCCGCTGACAGTTTCAAGTGGCTCTGATGAGAAGACATCAAATTTGCCGAGAAGATCTTTTGGCAGCGGATCAGAAACATCATATTGCTGGAACTCTATGTTTAAGCCATACCTACTGCATATGCTGTTCAAGTACTTTCCAAGTCTAGCGTCAATGTCCAGTACAAGTATCCTTGAGGGGAGGTTAGTTAAGGCTAAGGCCACGCTTAGCAGATCATCATCACCAATAAGTATAAAGGATTTATCAGCTAAATCATTGTAATAATGCATTAATGCCACTCTAGCTATCACGTCATTTTCACACATATAACCCTGAAAGAAGTTGATATCTGGTTGGGGTCTATCCCTAACCAACTCAAGAAACTTTTCCAGGATCTCTTTAAATTTACCATCTAAGATTATTCCTTTTCCTTCGCACGCACTACATTTCCTACTCCTAAAATCTATAATCTTCCTATTAATCCTCTCAAACCCTTTCTCCGTTAAGTGAATTCTATCATCTTTAACTTCTATAACGCTTTCAGAGAACATTTTATTAAGGGTGTCTATGAAATCCTTTAGTAGAAAAGGGCTCTCGTCTAGAAGTTCCCAAATACTCTTATCAGATTCTAGAAGACACTTGAGTAGGTAAGTTTCTAGTTTTCTCATAGAATTCCCTTCTCAATATCTTCTTCTCAATAATTTTTGGTCTAAGCTCTTCAACCAGCGAGTCAAACGCCCTGAGAGCAGATTCATCTGAACTGCAAGTAAATATATCTAGTGCAACATAACCGCATTCAGGCCACGTATGAATGCTCAGATGAGACTCACACAAAATGTATGCGGCAGAAACGCCATAAGGCTCAAATTGATGAAAAATGGATGAAACAGTATGGAGCCCAGATTTAAAGATAACCCTATCTAGAATAACGCGTAGATCTTCTACTCGCGCAATCTTCCTGGGATCTACTCCCAGGAAGTCGGCGATTATGTGGATGCCCAATTCGAACATCCACCGTTTCTTTTTGGTGAATATAGATCGCGGATATGATTATCCCCTGCGACCTCTGCATACGGTACTACATACTCCTTAATTCAATATCATTCAATAATTTTTATAAATATTTCGGAGCAAAATCCCAGCAATTTTACCTAAGAAAAAAATGTGTTGTTACAACTAATTTCAAGGTCCTATTTACTTGACTGTTACGGATTTAGCTAAATTGCGTGGCTTATCCGGGTCTAATCCTTTCTCAACAGCCATATAATACGCGAATAATTGCAGTGGGATTATAAATGTTATAGGCGAGAAGATTTCAGAGATTGAGCCTGCAACCTCAAAGTAGTCGTCTGAGAGCCCCTTAATCTCCTCATCGCCATCCTCAACGACGGATATTATTGATGCACCACGTGCCTTCATCTCCATTATGTTCCCAATAATTGCCCTTCGGACTCTATCTCTTGGGCAAATAAATATAACTGGAACACCTGGTTCAATTAGGCTTATGGGTCCATGCTTGCTCTCGCCGGCTGGAAATGCGAGGGATGGGACATATGCTATCTCCATGATCTTTAGTCTTCCCTCTAAAGCCGTTGCCGTGCTTATCCCCCTACCTACAAAAACAAAAACTTTACTGTCTCTATACTTCTTCACAATATGCTTAGCCCTTTCCTCATTAATCCTTAGGGTCCTTTCAACAACAACCGGTATACTCTTAAGCTCCCTCTCCAGACTTTTAATCTCTTGGCTACTCAGTTTACCACGCAATTTAGCAACCCTTATAGCCAGCTGCGCTAGGACGAGGAGCTGTGCTGTGAATGTCTTTGTTGCAGCAACCCCTATCTCCGGGCCAGACTGCTGTAGTATATAGACCCGCGATATTCTGGTCAGCGTCGAGCCAACGACATTTGTTAATCCGAGGATTGTTGCAGCCCTGTTCCTCGCATAGTCTACTGCTGCCAAAGTATCCGCTGTCTCACCCGACTGGCTTACAGCTAGGACAGCGCTGTCAATATTGACGGCTGGGCCGAACTGCTCTATGAACTCTGAAGCCACAACCGGATATGTTGGCAGACATGCGAGTTTAGAGAACATATAGGATGCTGCTAAACAGGCATGGTAAGACGTCCCACAGGCGACTAGGAAAACATTTTTTGCTCTATCTAGGAATGTTGCGATTAAGTCGAGGTATAGATCCTGCAGCCTAAGTGCGTTCCTAAGTGCTAGCGGCTGCTCATATATCTCCTTAAGCATGAAGTGTGGGAAGCCTTGTTTCTCAGCCATCTCCTGCGTCCAAGTTAGTATTTCGGGCTCCTTTACGACTATGCTCCAGTCCTCAAGCCTTCTAATCTCATAGCCCTCAGACCATATAATAGCGACCTCGCCGTCATCCAAAGAGATGACTTTATTTGTTAGTGGTAGTAGGGCTGGTATATCAGAGGCACAGTATATTGATCTGCTGCCTATGCCTATGATAAGCGGGCTCTCTTTCTTAGCGCATATGATTTTATCTGACTCAAGAACCGATATTATGGCGAGGGCATATGATCCATCAAGTCTTCTTATGGCTTCTCGTGTAGCCTCGATGAACGGAAGCCCACGCTTAAGGTTCTCCTCAATCAAGTGCGCTATAACCTCGGTATCCGTCTTAGACTTAAAGATATGCCCAAGATTTTCAAGCTCAGCCTTAAGTTCAGCGAAGTTGTCTATTATGCCATTATGAACTACTGCGATCTTCCCCTCACAGTCAGTGTGTGGGTGGGCGTTAACCTTGCTTGGGGCCCCGTGCGTCGCCCACCTTGTATGCCCTATTCCGATAGAGCCTGGGAGGTCATCTAAATTCAACAATTTATGGACTTCATCGATCTTGCCCTGATCCTTCTTAATATATATTTTACCTTCATAGACAGCAGCCTCCCCAACAGAGTCATAGCCTCTATACTCAAGTCTCTTTAAAGCACCGTGAATAATCTCAGCAGCCTTAGCCCCCCTCGTTGCACAACCAAAAATTCCACACATAGAGAGCCGACCAGGACAATATAACTTTAATATTTTAAAGGAGTATAAAGTTTGTGTTAACTATTTACTCTCTAACCCCTCCATGTTATGGGAGGTGCACAGCATGTTATTTGTGATCGAACGCCTGGAGCCAGTGATCAGTAAATGGCTTTACCTAGAATATGAACACTCGTCAAAGATTGTTGGCAGTGATAGGTTCATCTTCACGAATATTAAGAGGTCAGAAGACGCTAAAATCCTCTCTAACATGGGTATTGTTAGGAGTGAGAGCTTTATCGAAATTTTCGATTAAGAAAAGATAGTTATTCTCGACCCAAAGGCTAAGGAGAAGATTAAGCCTGAAGATCTGAAGGACAGGGAGGCGATTGTCATAGGCGGGATCTTAGGCGATCACCCACCCCCGTGGAAGGACAAGAAAACTAATAACGCAAAGGGTTCCTAAAGCCGCTGCCAGAAATATTGGTAGGGGACAGTTTTCCATCGATGGTGCAATTTACATAGCTAAATTAGTGAGTGAGGGTCTTCTTAAATACTTAACTTCTGAGGAGATAATTAGGGATGAGGAGAAGCTCTTAAGGGAGAGTGCCACAGAAGAATAAAATGCTCCGCTAAAATGTGAAGGGGATCTTATTAGGCCAAATAGTCACGCCCTCTCCTAGGGTAAATATGACTTTTAAGGTGAAAATCTTAAGCCCGTCCTCCACAGCGGCCTTCAACAGACTAGCGAAATCCATATTCACCTCATAGTTTGGTCTTATAAAGGCGGCATCCGACCTCTGAACTGAGAATACTAGTCCCGCTTTGTAACCGCTCCTTAAGAGCTTAGATAGCTCTATTAGTTGACGCTTACCCCTTGATGTCGGAGCGTCTGTGAATAAGGCAACTTCGCCCAAAACATGTGTTACACATTTAAACCTCCAGATAAAATCTCCTATCATCAGCCCTAAGTAGAAAATCAAGTCTAGTGTTTGAGCCCTCTGGTCTTACGTTCTCCTTCACGATTCTATAGCCCGCTAACTCATTTATCAACCCCTGTTCAATTGCTTTCCTAACCAAGTAGTTTGAGAATCTAGTATCTACGATGACAATGGTATTATCGCCGTGGTTGACTGCGAACACACTATAAGAGCTTTTCCTATAATACGTGTCCTCAGCTCTCTTTAAGTATAATTTGGCGCCAGGACACAATATATCTGTGAGTCTACCTGAGTTTGGAAGATGTGTGAGGTTTATTCGCCCCCAATATCGGCTAGAATTATGAAGCGGTTCAATCAACTAATAAAGGTCGCTGGAATCAGCTTAGAATCTACTGGAATTAGAAGCATAAATATGTCCTCAATAGGTGTTATTAAATACCAAATAGAAAATTTAAATTGATCATCTCATCCCCTATACATAGGATACTTCGTGATGAGGCTTCTCAATGAAGATCTTGGAGAAGGATCTTAAGCATGGGCGTGTAATTCTTGTCCCGGAACTCCTAGATGACTTCTGGGTCCTCTATAATATAATTCAGAGGGGTGACATCACCTATGCCAGAACTACCCGCGACATCTGCTCTGGCGATAGGTATGAAAGACCTGAAAAGAGACGCATAACTCTCACATTAGGCTTAAGGGTTGAGAAGGTTATCTGGGACAGAAGCTCAAATAGAATTAGAATTCATGGAATAGTTTGTGATGTTCCGGAGGATATTGGAGCATTAGGCTCCCATCATACGCTTAACATAACCCTTAACACACCAATAACAATAATTAAGGAGAGGTGGTCGAACTATCAGCTGGAGCAAATTGAGAGGGTCTCGACCGAGGGAATAACTCCTCTAATAGTTATAGCGGTAGATGATGAGGGGTACTGCATCGCCGTTCTGAGAGGCTTCGGTCTGGACGTAATCGCCGAGGAGAACATAAGCCTACCTGGAAAGCACATGGAGCAGGAGCGCATTAGAATCCTTAAGGAGATGTTTAAATCTGCTTCAAGATCCCTGAAAGATGTTGTTGAATCAGTGGGAGGCTCAATTGTAGTCGTTGGGCTAGGCTTTATCAAAAACTATTTCCTAGAGTTTATAAAGGAGAATATGCCGGAACTTTCAGAGAAGATAATTGATGTAAAGAATGTAAATAATACTGGTAAGGCTGGAATATACGAAGCGCTCCGCTCAGGCATCCTCACTAAAGCCTTAAAGCATGCTCGAATAATTGAGGAAGCCCTTGCAGTTGAGGAAGTCTTAAAACGCCTCGGCATGGGGAGAAATGATGTAGCTTACGGTCTAAGCGATGTTGAGAAAGCGGTCTCCTTTGGGGCCGTCCAAGAGCTCCTCATAACAGATGAGCTCTTGAGGGAGAGCGATGAAGATAAGATGAGGATTTTTGAGAATATAATGCATGAGGTTGAAGAGAGGGGTGGGAGGGTGAGGATAATAAGT
Organism: Bathyarchaeia archaeon; assembly: GCA_038820405.1. Taxonomy (GTDB): domain Archaea; phylum Thermoproteota; class Bathyarchaeia; order Bathyarchaeales; family DTEX01; genus DTEX01. The sequence continues at coordinate 10,023 of JAWAXL010000020.1, read as the reverse complement.
GTTGAGCATGAGGCTGGTGTCAAGCTTAAGTCTCTTGGCGGAGTAGCCGCCCTCTTGAGATTTCCACTATGCTAGCTCCTGCCACAATATTTCCTTATCTTTTCTAGGATCATTTTATCAACATATGTTTCCAAATCCCTGAGCTTCCCCTCGTCTCTCGCCTCTACAGTCAACCTTATGAGTGGCTGCGTGTTCGAGGCTCTTACTAGGAACCATCCATCTTCCGTGATCACCTTAACGCCATCAATGGTTATCATTTTAAATCCAAGGGATTTAAACTCCTCAATAAGATCATCTATAACCTTAAACTTCAATTCGTCTGGGCAACTATAATTCTTTGCCGGTATCTGTGGGTATCTTGGGATAGAATCGACTATCTCCGAGAGCTTCCTACCATCCTCGGTTACGGCTTCTGCCATCTTAAGTCCAGCATATATGCCGTCATCAAAGTAATAAATGTCTCTAAAATAAAAGTGCCCGCTTGTCTCTCCACCCAAGACAGCACATTCGCTAATCATTTTCTCATAGATATACGTATGCCCAACACGACTTAAGACTGGCTTACCTCCAAACGTTCTAATGATCTCCTCAATAACCATGGAGCAGCTGATCTCGTAGACTATTGAGGCGCCCTTATTCTTGTTCAAATAGTGCTTTATCAAGACCGCTAGAATGATGTTACTTGGAATAAGCCTACCCTTATCATCGATGAAGACTGCTCTATCTCCATCCCCATCAAAACCCACTCCAAACTCGGCATTATTCTCCAAAACTACTTTCCTAAGCTCTCTTATGGTCTTCTCATCTGGCTCCGGCGGATGTTTTGAGAAGGAGCCATCTGGCTCGCCATAAATTATATAGGCTTTAACCCCAACCTCCTCAAAAACCCTTGGTACTAGAACTGTAGCAGAGCCTCCCCCTGGGTCAGCGGCGACTCTAAACCCCTCCCTAATATTCACTCTCTCTGAAATATACCTTATATAATCTGTTATCGTGTTTGGGTTAACTTTGATTGAGCCCATCTTCCTCCTTTTGAACTCAGCTCTAAGTGCCAACTTCATTAGGTCTTCCATTCCCATCCCCATACATACGAAACCCCTATCGAGAAGTATTTTGAAACCATTCCACTCCGGTGGATTATGGGAGGCTGAAACCATAATACCTCCATCCATTCCATAGAACCTTGTTGCAAAATATAGTAGCGGTGTTGTAACCACACCTACATCCATAACATCTAGCCCTCCAGAGACCATACCCTGTATAAGCGCCTCGCTTAGTGGCCTGCTGCTTAACCTAACATCCCTGCCAACAACGAACCTCTTGCCCTCACCACTATATTCCGCTATTGCCCTTCCTATAACCTCGGCAACTCTCTTATCTAAGTCAACACCATAAATTCCACGTATATCATACGCTCTAAAGATATTTGGTGAAATCATTCCCACATAAATATTATATCCTGTGAATAATTAAGCTTCCTACAGGATCTCTCTTGGAAGAAGTTGAAGAGATAGAAGCCTTTGGGGATCCTATGATAAGAGCTACACACAAATCGACCTTTGAGATTACGAGGGAATGGCATTTGACTGCGAGGGGGGACTGTATAATCGCTATCAGGGCAAGTAAGGCTGCTAGGGATCTAAGTGAGAAATTTAAGGAGGCTGCGAGGAGACCTAACGTCGAAATAACAATTGTTATTGAGACTGGTGGGCTGAAGGAGATCGTCAAAGCATATGGTAGTCCAAATTTAACTTTTACACACCCAGCGGACCTCATTGTCAGGAAGAGCAGCTACACTTGCGGCAGAACTTTGGCTATAAGGGCTAATAAGGCAGCCTGCGACCTCTCAAGAAGTCTCGTCGAAAATCTAAGAAGACCAAAAGAGCCAATTAAAATAATACTGTTTGTAAGGGCTTAGATACCTATTTAAGCATATTTTCGAGGTCGCTTAATGAATAATATCTGATGCCGTAGGAGAGAGCCCTCCTCTTCGCCTTATCGGATATCTCGTTTGAGATGAGAACTGGGATCACGGTTATCCCAAGCTTCTCTCTAAGTAGATGCTTAACATATTCATCGAAGTCCTTCTTAGTTTGGGTAACAGTCCTTGGACCAGCTGGACTAGATAAATCCTTAACCTGGATAACCAGAACCAACCCACCTCTCTTAAGGATAAGATCTTGCACGTGTCTTCCATGCTTCTTTCTAAGCTCAACGTGCCAGCCATAAGCCCTAGCCATCTCAGCAACCTTCTCCTCTAGACTCAAGGAAAAAGCACCCCAAGAGAATATATTATTGTTTTCTAAAGATATGCTCCAAGACTTAAAAAAATATCTTAGTGAAGTGGAAAGTGCGCCTCAGATACCCCAGAGGCCCTCATCAAATCGGGTACTGCAGCCTTCCTCATCGGCACAAGTAATATGGTATTTGGGAAAGATAAAGAATTTTGTTTATCACCCGGCCCTCAAACTTTCCCTAACCGCCTCATTAAGACTCTTAATGAATTTTAAGAAGTTTTCTTCCGGTATCCTTGCGCCAGCAGCTTGAGGATGACCTCCTCCACTACCGCCCAGCCTTAGGGCTATTTTTCGCAGTATCTTATTTAGGTCAATATTCTTCTCACATGTCCTTATGCTCATGTCTATGAAGCCTCTCCTCGCTTCTCCAGCAACTCCTATAATCTTATCAGCTAGCGCCCTAGAGTAGAGTGCTGCTTTGCCAAGTGAGAAGGAAACATTTAACACATATGCTACCTCACCATAAACATTAATGCGTCCTCTTAATTCACGTATGATTTCCTCCTCCCTTCTAGCGTTTTCTAAGGCTGATTTAAGGAGAATATTATGCAGACTTGGTGGTAAGCCCTGCGAAAGATGGGAAACAATAGTGCGCTTAAAGTCGTGATTCCTCTTATGCCCCTCAAGCCCTTGAACCAAGACGCCAACCTCAAAATATATAGCCCTCTTATCCCAACCACGTAGCAACCAGCTTATGATTGGTGTATCATCCATATAATCAGATATTGCACCATATATGGCAACCCTATCCATAGGCCATGACAACTCTTCCTCAAAGAACTTATAGGTTAGTTCAGAGGACGAAGACTTAATGTCATGGACGACTATTCCAGGGATGGATTTAGCGGAGAGCCACTCCGGCAGTGGATGGTGATCAATATAAATCAATCTGCCAGATCCATTTATTACTGAGAACCTATCTAAAATCTGGTTGAGATTGCTCTCAGAGAGGGCTATATCACATATTATCGTTGTGTCCCCTGAGCTAACGTTATTTAAGTCCTCTAAAAGACCCACTGGATGGGTGAAGAAGATCTTGGCATCTGGATTAGCGGCCAGAGCTAGCACCCCAGAGCAGATACTGTCGCCGTCACTATGAGTAAATATCCACTTAACCATATTGCTCAAATAAAAATTATTTTCCATTTAGTTAACTTCATATTTAGGTTTGGGTCAATTGGCAAAAAGATAGTGGCATCACATGAAGAACGAAGAACAATTTTATGTTGTGGATGAGGATGATAATGTTATTGGCTGTGCCACGAGGAGTGAGTGTCATAATAAGGGGCTGATACGTAGATCTGTCTATATTATAGTCTTAAACGATAGGGGTGAAATCTTTATACAAAAGCGCTCGCAAAACAAAGATCTTTATCCAAGATACTATGCTTGTTCTGCAAGTGGTCATGTGGAGTACGGTGAGAGCTATGAGGAAGCTGCTAGAAGAGAGCTCATGGAGGAGCTGGGAGTAGAGGCGCCACTAAAAGAATTATGTAAATTTAAGTGCTTCTCTAACGTGGAACGTGAGATATCAGTACTATTCGTGTGCCATTATAATGGACCCTTTAAACTTAATAGTGAGGAGATCTCTAAGGGGGAATTTGTCAATGCAGAGAATCTTAGGAGGATACTCGATAGGGGAGAAAGAAAGTTTGCTTACGGCTCTATAATCGCGTTAAGGGAGTTTCTAAAATACTTGAATGAAGGTAAGCTAGACATCTCCTCTTTTCTCAGCTATTAGTACTCTATATCCACCTCTTCTAGCCAAGATACTGAAGTTTCCGAAGCACTTCTCAAATATCGCCTTAAATCTTTCCCTACCAATCTTAGACCTAATGACTATCTGTATTGTCGCCCTATTACGCATGTATTTTGGAGCCCCTGTTATAATCGCCTCAACAATATCCATACCAGCGCTTATTGGCGGGTTTGAAAGAATGCAATCAAATAACATGCCTCTAACAGGCTCATATAAGCTGCCGCGCCTAACCTCAGCATTCATAACACCATTAAGTCTGATATTCCGCTTTGCCAGCTTAACAGCACGCTCATTAACATCAACCATAATGACATGTAAATTTGGATTAAGGGCTGCTACAACTATTCCAACTACACCATAGCCACATCCAATATCTAGGACATAGCCCTCATTAGGTAAGATCATGCTTTCTATTAGGAGCTTAGTTCCGGGGTCAATATGCTCTTTGGAGAAGACTCCACTTGAGGCCCAAAATCTAAAGTGCCTCCCACGTAGATAAGCACTTATTAATTTAAACTCCATCTTTGAGGTCGGTCTTGGAGTAAAGTAATGCTCCACTACATTCCTCACCAAGTTTGAGATACTGGCTGATGATCTCAGAGTAGTCTGTTTAGGCTAGCTCTTCCGGGGTCTCCATAAGAAAAGTTTCCTGACTTGGAATGAAGAGTCCGATGTATTTGCTTTTAATTCCCGCATTCCTCTCAAAGGAGCGCATAGAACTCAGAACCTTCTCATAACTATACCAGCTATGTCTTGTCTCAAAGAGAATAAGAAGCCCACCATTCTCATCACGCTGGAGAAATAGAAAATATATCATTGAGGGGCGAACGGTGGAGCTCCTAGCTACAATAATATTGGCATAACTAATATCCTTAGAAAAAAGAGCGATATGAGTTCTTGCTAAATAGTTTTTTATGAGGCTGAGCGGTTCTTTAAATATATCAGGGTCGACCAGATTAAACTTATTCTTTTCAAGCCTATACGCAATTTCACTTAAATTTTTTGAATCGTCAAATTAATAGGTAAAGATAAAAATCCTCTTAATAGGTTCATTGAGCTTCGACATATTTATTCCTTTCCAGCTAATTTATACAATCAAATTAGTATAATGCAGTTGCTCAGATAAATGCTTACCCAGCTCTTACTCTTTTATCGCTCCAAGAATAAGTGCTAGGAGCGCCATTCGTACAACCAAACCGTTTTCAACCTGCTGGAAATATTTGGCAAAGGGTGTTGAGTCAACCTCAACAGCAATCTCGTTAACTCTAGGGAGTGGATGAAGTATTATAAGGTCTTTCTTCGCCCTTTTAAGAACATTTAAATCGATTTTATAGGATCCCTTAACCTTAGCGTATTCAGTAATGTCTGGAAACCTCTCTTTCTGTATGCGGGTTACATAAAGAACATCCACTTCTGGAAGAATGCTCTCTATGTTTGTGTGCTCAGAGACGTCAATGCGTCCTTTTATATCCTCTAGAACCTCCCTACGCATCCTAAGTAGCTCCGGGGAGACGAGCATAAGCCTAACATTATACAGCGAAAGTGCATAGGCGAGGGAGTGAACCGTCCTACTATATTTCAGGTCGCCCATTAGAGCTATTGTTAGACCATCGATCCGTCCTTTCTCCTTAACAATTGTGTATAAATCTAGGAGGGCTTGTGTCGGATGCTCCTCAGCGCCCGAACCAGCATTTATAACTGGAACCTTAGCACATTCTGCGGCAAAGCGTGCAGCTCCCTCAGATGGGTGGCGTAAAATTATTACATCAGCGTACTTCTCGACAACACGCATTGTATCTGCGAGGCTCTCACCCTTCTTAATTGAGGAGATTTCTGGTTCACTGAACCCTATTACTAAACCACCAAGCTTATACATTGCCACCTCAAAACTAAGTCTCGTTCGTGTGCTGGGCTCAAAGAATAACGTTGCCATAATTTTACCTTTGAGCATGTCGGATCCTGTCTTAACGAGGTGTTCCATTTCACCAGCGACTTTGAGAATATAATCTATCTCCTCTCGCGTGAGGTCTTTAATTGAAATTACATCTCTTTCTATAAAATCCGCTGCACTAACCATCTCTAAGTGCACCCAGAAAGCAAGTAGTATTTCATAAATAATTAGGTTTCTTAAAACTCATATAAGCAACTATTTCTGGAAAATATTCTTTATCTTCTCTATACAACTATTACAGAAGAACTTACTCTTTCTATCGCTCATCCCTATATGCAATGAAAAGTGCATTACGCAAAGTTCATTTTTACAATGCTTTAGGCCGAACGCGTGCCCTATTTCGTGAACAGCCTCCTTAATGGCTCTCTCTAGAAGGAGATTCTTGTTCGGCTTATCGCCATAAAACTCTGGTCTAAGCCTAAATAATGAGATAATCGCAGCTATACCCGGGCACTGGGCCTCCCCAAAGATAAAGTTCATTCCCGGAGCATATATATCCACGTTAGTGACGCCCAGCAAAATTAGATCTGCTCCACTTACACCCCTCAATCTAATGGCACGCTCTAAAACCTCCTTTAAAAGTGGCTCAGAAAGATACTGCCCCCTAAGACGGTCATATGCTTCTTTAGGTAATCCTAACATCTCATTTAAAATCAGAGTGATTTCCCTGCCAAAAACCTCATCAATACCCCTACAAATAGACTCTAAAATCTCTCTGTTAACATCACCAAACCCTACTATATAAATTCTCATTATCCCATCCTTATATTACAAACGATTCTCCGGGGTTTGGAGCCACCGCCTCTAAACCTACTTCATCCCTAATCCACTTGGCGAACTTCTCGCAATTCCCCTCAGCGCCATGGATGGTAAAGACTTTTGATTTCCTCTTTAACCCTTTAATGGTCTCCTTAAGCTCCTTAGCCCCACAGTGAGATGAGAAGTCGAAGAACGCTACCTTAGCCTCAATCTTACGAATCTTACCATCAATAACGCATTTACCCACCTCTAGAAGCTCCCGACCTGGCGTTCCGGGAACCTGATATCCGACAAAGAAGACGGCATTTTTAGGCTTCTTCCCAATCATCTGCAGATAATATGGTGCGGGTCCACCCTTAAGCATGCCTGCCGGAGATATTATTACGCCAGGCTTCTTCGCGACTCTCTTTCGCTCCTTCCAATCATCAACCCAATTAACCATATGCATGGCATCCATAAAGAGCCTTGGATCCTTCAGATACTCAAGGTAATTCATTAATATCCTACTCGCCTCACGAGCCATACCATCCATTGCTGTTGGATACTCAAAGTGATATGCCGCTAGAACGCAGGCTATCTCCTGAGCCCGCCCAACACTAAATGCTGGAACAAGAACCGTTCCACCAGACTCAACCACGCTGGTGACCTCACTAACAAACTTTTCTTCTAGGAGACTTCTTTCTGTGTGTTCTTCTGTAGCGTAGGTGCTTTCTATTATGACTGCGTCTAACTCGCCATAGTCTTGATCCGCCTTAGGTAGGAGCCTCGTCTCAATTATGTTGAAGTCACTTGTATAGAGTAGGCGTTTCCCCTCAGCCTCAATTATAACAGATGCTCCCCCAGGTAAGTGGCCGGAGTTTAGGAGACTAAAAGTTATGTCGCCCACAATGACCTCCTCTCTATAATCAACGTCTACATAGTTTTTAATCATAGAGTTTAATTCTATATACTCGAACGGAAGATAATAGCTTGATAGATGAATGAAATCTTTGATTAGGAGGGATGTAAACTCAAGGTTTAGTCTTGTCCCGTAGACTTGCTTCTTTTCACTTATATGAAAGATTGGTATGGCGCCGGTGTGATCTAAATGGCTATGTGTAGCTATTATTGCATCAACCTCCCTCGGTGACATATGCATTGGAAAGCCTGGAGTATGATTTAGCATAACTCCATAGTCAAGTAGAATTTGGGTCTTGCTGGTCTTTACAGCTATCGCTACTCTACCAATCTCTCTAGCACCGCCTAAAAACTTTATCTCCAATATATTTCCACCATTACACTATTAAACTTAAACTATCATATCTTTGAGGGACAAAAAATATTATTTTTTCGGTTAGATAAAAAAATTAGATGTTAAGAACAGATATATTAATATGAATATTTCTTTCTAAAGATAATTTAGTGTATAGTTCTGCCAGCTTTCCACTCCATGAATCCTCCCTAGTCAATATTACCACTCTTTCGTAATATGCTTTAGAGACATACTCTAAAATTCTTTCAGCAGTTTGTTCTATAGTCCCACTATTTGGTGGATAAGCATATTCATACTGATATAGAGGGTAAATTTCAGAAAGCTCTATTGGTATAATGCCGAATGGCGGTGAATAAAAGCATATATGTATTGTTTTCGGGTCTAAAATGTACTTTTTACACACCAAGGAGATAATTTTTTTGAGATATTTCCTCCTTCGATTATCCTTAGTCTCCGAGTCTGGGATCAATAATAATGTTTTCGCCTCTTTGGGCGGCATATATCTTTCCATTAACCTCTTCCTATAACGTATTGTTTCTGGTCTAATAAAATCTAGCTCTGAACTGAAGAATAATAGACCCCTTCTCTTAACAACTGGTGTTGCCCTCTCAATATAGCCACTATATTTTTCTATCTTCTTAAGCGCCTGTAGGAGGGCTGGATGGCTATGGGCCCTCATCTCAACATATTCCCACAATTTACCCTCAATAATGGCTTGCTTAATCCTCCTAATCTCAGCAAAACAGATGTAAAGGTTATGCCTACTTAACTCAAGCTCTCTCTGAGCCTTAGGCATCTCTAAAAATTCTCGTGAGCTGCGCTTCATACATACGGGGCATGAACATGGCAGATACTTTAGATTTTCCAACCGTATCGTACCATACTCCGTTAAATATCGATCATCCCTCGCAAAGATGGAATATGCTGCCGAGTCAAATAAATCGCATCCCAACATGACCGCTAAAGAAAACATGAAGGGATGGCCCGCACCAAAAAGGTGAAATGGTCTCTCAACTGGTACATTCATTTTAGCTGTAAGTATTATGTCAACGAGTCTATGAAACAAATATTGCTCCATAAAAGGTGTCGGACTACCAAGCGCATGTATGTCAAAGGGGAGGGATCCAACCTCTTTGGCTGAGAGGGCTACAAGATCTATGTATTCACCTCCCTGGATTGGGCCAACCCACTTTATGTCATCCCTAGACTTTATAGACCACAGATCCCTCGCCCTTCTAAGAGTCTCCTCAACGGTGTATCTGGCGTAATCGGGTGTGACATCCCAGCCAGTTGGTAGGTCGAGTATGACTGCTATATCCGAGTCTATATCTTCCTGATACCTAATTATTTCTTCATTTGTGGCACCAACTTCGCCATACTCCAGGATTTGATAGGCTCCGGAGTCAGTCATAATAACTCCCGGGAAATCCAGTAGTCTGTGAACTCCTATCTCCCTCGCATTTTCCCCAAAATGTTTCTTCACAAGATACGCATTGGTCATAAGTATTCTGCAGCCATAGTTCTCCCACATTTCTCTTGGGGCAATTGATAATCTAGCTGGGTTTATGACTGGCAGGAAAGCGGGAGTCTCAACAGTTCCGCTCTTCGTCTTGAACCTACCAACCCTAGCTAAAAGATCTCTATCTAGAACCTCAAAGTCACTCATATGCTTATTGCACCATTCACCATGATATTTAATTATATCTTTAACATATTCAATAGCTGGTGGCATAATGCGCTATTCTTCCATTGTAAAAATTTATGAGAGACCAAATTTAAATGATCCAGTTCTGATCGAGGGGTTGCCAGGAATAGGGCTTGTTGCAAACATAGTTGTCGCCTTCCTTATAAAGAAACTTAATGTAAAAATCTTCTGTGAAATAAGATCGCCGCACTTTCATGATATGGCAATTACTGTTGAAGGAAGCTTCATCTCATATCCGGTTAACCAACTCTACTATTATAAGGGAACATCGGGAGAAAGAGACCTAATATTGCTTTATGG
>JAWAXL010000019.1:21858-22639 GCA_038820405.1 Bathyarchaeia archaeon | reverse complement strand
AAATGATTCTTCGAGCTATTGAAAAGGCGGTGAAAGAGATTAAACCCATCATAGACTTCGCCCATTGGTGGGAAGACATGTGCTATAATAATGGTCCATTAATATCTCCACGCCTCTTTAAAGAGTTTATGGTTCCGGAGTATAAACGTGTGACAAGTTTTCTTAAAGATCATGGGATATGGATAAATATCGTAGATTGCGATGGAAACATAAACTCTTTAGTGCCTCTATGGCTTGAAGCCGGTATCAATTGTATGTTTCCACTAGAAGTGAGAGCTGGAACAAACCCAATTTAAATTGAGAGAGCTGTATGGGAAGAAAGTTTTACTCATGGGTAGTGTTGATAAAACAGCTTTAATTAAGGGAAAAAAGGCGATAGAGAAGGAACTTAAAAGGTTAGAGCCGCTGGGTCGACGAAGGTGGATATATTCCTCACGTTGATCATCGCGTTCCACCAGACGTATCCTATGAAAATTACCTCTATTATTTGCGAGAGAAAAGAAAAATAATATTCAAGGCAGCGAGAGTCCATTTTATTATTTTAGCTATCCGGGAGAAAACCTGCTCTAAAAGCGTTAATTATCTCCACTAAAACTTCCATGAACTAAACTGATTGTTTAAAATTCTCAATAAATTCTTCAAAATCTCTTTAAAAGGGTCTTTCGCACAATATACTCTTATCAAATCAAATACATCGTTAACGTCATGTTTTACCAGCTCCAAATTTACTTTCTCAATAAGTAAAGTTCTCGAAAGGCTTATACTTTCCTCGACTGTAGAG
>JAWAXL010000019.1:0-21848 GCA_038820405.1 Bathyarchaeia archaeon | reverse complement strand
CTCGAAAATTCAGCATTTTTCACCAGCATTAATATTCTGTCTTATCTCCTTCAGTAATTCATGCGTCTTAAATATTTCTAAGTCTACTTTGTTAACGTGATTTCTGATTTCAGAAATCTCTTTTTCAATTTTTTAGGGAACCTTGCAATTCACTCATCTTTAATTCATAAAGGTTCCGATTAAATTCTCCAACAGCAAATCTCACTTCAATCTCCTCAATTTTATCCTTTAGCCGCGATGCTTCCCTCTCTAAATCTGTTATTTTTCTAATTTTATCTCCTCTCATAGAAGACCACTTTTCTAGGAGAATATTTAGGCGCTCCTAGAAATTTATTTAATGCTACCAGGGGCGGTGGATACATACGATCTATAAAAGCGCAAGGTTTAAGCTTGATGGGCAGAACTAAAGTACGTGAACTGCTAGGCGAAACAATTATTGAGAGAGAAAATGCTACATTTCAACTACCCATAAAGGTAAGCACTCAAAATGGCGAACTACTATATGACTACTCTAAAGAAATACTTAAGAAGGCGCTATTATCTCTGGTAGACGCCCTTACTATTAAGGAAGAGGTCTACAGAAACGGACCATTCAGCATATCGTTCATGGCTTCATGTTCCGCTTAAAGCGTCTTCATACCATGCACCTTAAAGGGAGAGAAGAAAGAAGATACTCTAACGCTCTTCATATCCTTTCCAAAAAGATACTTGGAGTATAGTTAAACTAGGAAGATACTTCGTGATTTAGAAGCACACACTATTGGTTTTTCCGCAGGGTGGGATATGCGGCTGAAAATGAGGATTATTAGGGAAGCTCCCAAAAACAGAAAACAATAGATGAAATGAAAACTCTGATAAAGGGATAAAGAATATTAACAGGAAGCTTGAGATTCTGAGACACAAAAAGGAAGACTTACAGAGGAAATTTACAATGAGTTTAGGTAGAAATACCTTCAATATAATTGACGAAAGTTTAAGACGCTGCGATATCCGTAGGTTTAGAATCCTATTAATCAAATTCAGGGGAAATTAGAAGAACTAGTCTAGAGAGAGGATTACAATCTTAAAAAATAGGCTTAATGAGATCAAGGAAGTAATGGGTTTCCTGAGAAAACCTGCAGGAATGTTTTAGAACACCAAATCCCATTTTTCTCCCTAACTCTTCATCTACCTCATACGGCTTCACGTGTTCACCTCAAAATCATTTTCTTACTAATCTAATACCTCTTTTTCGCCTCTCCTCAACAGTAGCTCTATTAGTATCCTGCTGCCGCCGTTCTTTCTAGAGAAATTGTTAGAATGGAAGAAGCCAGAGACCTTTAAATATTATGGCTAAACCTACTGATACGCCAACAGCAATTGCGGTGCCACACCCAATGCCAGCTACTAGAGTGGCGCGATATTTGTTCCAAAATTCTTTGCCAAGGTATCGCTGGAGAATTCTTCCAAATATTGCGCCTATGAGGAGGGTGAATGCTGTTGGAAGCGGGGTCACGGCTCCAGTAGCCAAACCTATTGTAGATATTAGAATACGGAGAATGTCGCTAACCGCGAAAATTATCGCCATCACAACAGCGGAGACCACTGCAAACATGGGTCTAGCAGCAGAAGCTGCCTTTCCCACTAGCTGAAGTTAGCGCTCAGGCAGCACTTGTGTTCTCAGAGAGAGATCCGACCCGAACTGACATATTTGCTTTAGGCTCCCTTATAGCGCTCATATATTCTGTAATAGTTTATGGTTTCCCAATTGTAAGCGAAGCAGTTTTTAGAGGGTACGTTATCTCACCCATACCCTTCCCCTACGCCGACATAACAGCCACCATCGAGCTCCCGCTTCCAAGCTAGCAAAATGTGGTGGTTGTCATGAGCGCTAACTTCAGCTAGTGGGAAAGGCAGCTTCTGCTGCTTAACATAGAGTTCCCGACAGAATAATGCTAGCCCTAAGTCGGCAAAGTAGCCTAGGAATAATGAGACAACGGCAACTATTATTGGAGTCATCAGCTCAGCTCTGAAGAAAGATCTAATTGTCAAAAGGAGCTCGGCGTCTTTAGGAGCATACCATTCAGGTATTAAATCCCTCAACCCATATGTGGCTACAAGAGGCATACTCGTGAAATATAGCTGATAGATGATCGATATGAAGGTACCTATAAAAATAGAGGAACAGCTCAAAATTATAAAAGACTCTTGTTTTGTGAGAGGTTTGCCTTGCATTGCGCAAATTTCAGAAGAGAGTAACGCAACTATGTATGATACGAAGCCTGCAATTTGACCTGTAAGCATGTAAAGCCATAACATTATCGGTTGCAGTATTAGAGACCCATATATTATTGCTAGAAGAGACCTTGATGTTAAACCGCTTTTCGGAACTTCTTCCACAATTTCCGCCTTCATCCTCTAATTCCCTCTCATATTTATTCTATTGCGCCAACATAGCGTAATATTTCTCTTTATCTTTAGACCTGAGAACCTTCCAAAGCAATATTTGCTTTCTTATTTCATCAAAGAACTTTCTATTTGCCGCCTCCCAGGCACTTACCAGCCCGGCGGTTCTCTTTACATTTATCTCACATAAATATTTCTTAACTTCTTCAGACCAAAGGAAAGGTATCTCAACAGTTTGAGCTATCCCTATATCGTATGGCGGCAACCTAATAGATGCAAAGAGGGAGGCCTTTTTTTCTCTTTCATCCTCCCTAAGTTCTACAGACTCTAACATAAATACACCACCCCTTTCTTTCGGATAATTCACAAAAAACTCATACAAATATCTTAATAGTGCACGAACCTCTCTAAATTCATCTATGTGGATTGGGATGGGTACGATCCATTCGTCCCCAATTGGTTTAGTCGGGATCTTCCAAGTCCTCTCCAGTGAGGGTGTAACAAGACGTGATGCCTTATAGATTGGATATAAGAGAGCTATCAGGCATGTCAAAGCAGTTATACCAATTGAGAGTACTGTATATATTGAGGAAAAGTTTACGAAGAAGCCTTCCGGATAAAAGCCGGCAGCATAAAGCAACCGATTACATGAAATGCCTGCGATGTATCCAATTGCGCTGCCTATAGGCACATATATAAAGATTTCCATCGCAAATATTGCAGATACTGTTGACGGAGAGAGACCAAGAGCGCTATAAATAACAATTTCCTTTGTTCTCTCATAAATTGCTCCTAAAACCGTGCTCAAAATTATCAAGCTCGCGAGTATAAGTGGCATGAAAATAATATTCCAGCCAACTAGGTTTATAACTAGCATCTTTCTCGAAGATATATATTTTCCCTCAGCACCCATATAGATGTCCAACTTTGTGTTAGAAGCGAGCGAATAAACTCTTTCTTTAATCCTTTCTAAACTGGGGGCTCTTACTGAGATCGTGAAGATTTGGAAGTTAAGTTTCCTTCCGAGAGAGAATGGTACTATAAGAACTGCCCATGCAGGAATTCTCTTCTCCAGAGTCATTTGTTCCTCTTCCGGTGCTAGAGTATCTAATGGTAGTCTTGGCTTCTGATCTAAATCTAATATTTGCTCTAAAACGTCTGATATGAAAATGCCTCGAACAAGGAAATCCATTCCAAGAATATTAACCTTTCCGCCTACTTGCACGCCTAATTCTCTAGCTACCTTATCGCTTATCATAATCACGTTCTCATCATTTTCAAGGAACCATAAGCTTTCGGGCGTAAGTATCTCTGTAAGAGCTTCTTCTGGTGCCAATGCCATTAGGGCTGCCTTTAAAGTAATGGTATAGCTTTTGTTACCATAGAATATTGTAAGCGTTTGTCTTGGTGGATAATACCAAGCCATTGCTGTGACGACACAATCAGGAAATAGAGCTTTTATATAGTTATAGAGCTCCCATGTTAAAGGATTCGTTACCTGAATTTTCGCTCTTCTCAGGAGAGCCCCTGTATAAAGTGTCATACCAGACTCCTCGGTTTCTTTTACCGTGGTAAAGGACGAGAAAGATGTAAAAATTACCGATGAAAAAACCACTAGAAACAGTGTTAATGATATTAAGAATGTTCTAAGCTTTCTTCTTCTCATATTTTCTATCCCTAAGGATATTGCCATTCCAAAGTAGCCCATTCTTTCAATTTCAGCCGCATGCACGCCTTTTATCCTCTTTCTAAGCTCCGCGAAGAATTTTATGCCACTATTAATACTTAACCATAATACTGGTATCAAAAGAATTGTAACTCCAGTTCCTAGGAGAGCCAAGATAGTATTATGAGCAATACTAAAAGACGGGTGAAACGTGTATAATGGTAAGAGAAGCAATACGAGGAGTACTATAGTTGCGATCAACCGTTTAATACCCTGATAAGAGAACACTAACCTCTCCAAACAAAGGGTTGCGGGGATTACTACCGCGAATATGACGGAGATCGTTATTAATCCACCATAAATTAAGCCGCTCAATGCTAAATATGCTTTTACAGCCACTTGTAGAGCAGTAGTGGAGAAAACATAAAATTTTGAGAATGAATTGTTATTTAGGGCTTCTTCCGCTTTCTTAACGAAAAATTCAGTACTTTCTTGGGCTTTAAATGCTTCTATGTCTCCAACACCATATTTCACTAGCGTTTGATAACGGAAGCTGTTCAGGAAATATATATCTAAGCTTGATCTATAGGATGCAACGGGTATACACTTTGTTTCTCCAGCCCTAAGAGTGAAGCCCGAACCTTCCGGGTTCTCACATGTCGCATTTGTTAAGAGATACACTAAGTTATATTGCTGGTCAACTGATTTCACTATGTACGCTTCTTCAGGCTTTAGAAATAAAGCAGCTATGGGTTTCACTAATGAGAAGGCTCCACCATAAAATATTGGCATGGTATATCCAGGTATGGTAAAGAGCTCTATCCTAAACGGCATAGTAAACGACGTTGGGTCCATTAAGTCGAAAAGGACTAGAGAGCCGCACTTAAATACTGGGATTGTCTGCCGATATGGTTCAATATTTAGTGAACCCATTAACGGGAACTTAGCTCCTCCGTAAGTACCTCTGTCAGTAGCGTAAAGTATGTTCCCATTTTCATCAAGAACATAAGCATCATACTTATAGATCCAAATTACCGGCTCAAACACAGATATACATCTAGCTAAACCAGCAACACGAGCAAAACCATTTTCATCCGTCATTACAATCAGATCCTGAAGGTATGGTGATGATGCCGCTATCCCGAGCCCTCCCGGCGCCCGCACTTCCTCTTGCTGCATAAGTTTTATGCGTACAAGCGCATTTGGCACAGGTTTGTACCATCCAGTTCTAATATCGTACTCCACAACATGCACTAGAAGCGAGCCAAAACTGAATGGTGCTGCTGACTCTGCCGTACCCCTATAGAGAGGATATGCTCTTTGAACCTTATCTTCATTAGCAAAAGGAGCGAGGAGGCAGAGCGAGAGTTCTATCTGAGGCTTAAGATTCTCCCAATTAACTTTATCAATCGTGTCAAATGGTGTTTTCCAGCGGCTTCTCCAGGCATGAGCTGTACGGAAGGCGACAGCTGTAGAGCCAGCTAGCATGAAAGGCTCTATATCAAGCATATATAGTATTGGGGAGAACTCATACCAAAAGTTGACAACAGCATCATAAAACCTATAGTTTTTACCTGTTTGTCTAACTATCTCAGCATAGTATTCTCTTGCCTTCGCTGCAACAGTACTTGCACGAGCTAGTGGAGAATCTGTCCAACGGGTGCTCCAAGCCTGATAATAGTACCCGGCATACATTAATGCTAAAGCATCAATATCGCTCGAATAATCCAAGTTAAAGTGTATTCTAGTGAGATCCCATGGGAGAGTGGACCCCTCTATATAAACGCCGAAATTCTCATCGACATAAGCTCTTGAGCCTTCAAGTCCCTGCCAGAAGCCAGAGAACGCTATAAATATGATAGTCCTTCTAGGCTTATTTTTGCTGAAGAACTTGGCAAATTCGAGTAGAGCTGATATGCCGGCTGAGTCGTCAGCTCCAGGTGCTAATGAAGGTACATATGAGAATGAATCGTAATGGGCGATAATAGATATTGCCTCATAATGCGGTATTGTCGCCTCTTCCGGCGTGTTTATTTTGCTAGCTGGGAGCTTCTTATAAGTTATTGTCCCATTTACATCAATATTATAGCCATAAACCGTCCCATTAACAAAACCTATAACATTTCTCGCCCGCACTTTTCTCCAAATCATTTTAGATTCAACATGGATAAAAACATTATTTCCGGAGGACAGCAACTGTAAAAGAAATTCTCCGTCTTCCCTTGATATCCATAACCTTGGAAAGTTTACCGGAATATCTAAGACTTTGGCTTCAGCCTCACTACTAACGGTCGTGTAGGGTTCAATAAAGATTACTCCTTTTGCCCCAAACTTCGCCGCATTTATCCAATTGTCGTGACTATTAAACTCGGCTAACACAAAGTTACCAGTAATATTTTTTTCATTCAGTTCCTCCAAATTCAGATTGCCAGCGTATATAAGGTATCCTGAAGCGTTAATAGATGAAGTTGCTACAACATTCGGCCACAGAGGATAAGCTCTTATAACTTTTTTTACCGGTGAAAAAACAGTTATTTTGCCCCCGCAATCAATTGGGACGGTAACATTAAAATATTGAAAATGCACGTTCTCAAGACCATATTCCAAAAACTTATTATATATGTAGTCAGCCGCTATATCGCAACCCTCATAACCGGTTACCCTTGATCCTAAACTAGAAAAGAAACGCATATGCTCCTGAATTCGAGGCCAATTATCATTCACATATCTTATAATAGAGATAAAATCATATTCATATCTGTCTGGGGGGGCCGCATAAACGCATTGCGTAAAAATAGAATATAATGACATAGAGAATAAGAGTGCAAAGAATACAATTTTTCTAATGGAGATATTTTTTTCCGTAAAGTACCCCCCATTTTATAAAAAATCTAAAAACTTTTATTTAAATATTTAGGTTTGCTACTCCTTAAAGAAAACATGCTCTATATTGAGACATAATCGCCTTAGAAGAAGTATTTGGCAAAAATTTAAAGGAAATATGGAAAATCGGTTTTATAATCGGTCGCATAAAATTTAAAGTTTTGGATTTTTAGATTCCAAGTCTAGCAAATATATATCCTTATTAATCATTTTTTCGTTGACATATATTTCAAGGGATTTCATTGGACTTAGCTCTTCAATAATATCAGCTTTTTCATCCTTTCCAACCGCAAGCACTGGTCTTTTCCAATCACTAATGTTAATTGGAATATTGTACTTGCCTGGACTCCTGAATCGAAGAATATAGAGTCTGCTATAGAAGGGGGAGCTGACTCTGGCAAAAGAAAATGTTTTAGGCTCATCGAAGAAAATTATGTCCTTGTCATTCAATGCTACTTTTCTGCAATTTACTCCAGCGAAGCCCTCTAAATCTTGGCTTTCAGATATTTTAAAGGCGACGACGTGCTCTCCCTCGTAAGAGATTTTAAATCTCCCAAAATTGAAATCAAAGATCAGTTTTCTGTCTTCTGGATTTAAATGTCCTTTTAAGTGTTTTGTTATCGTTATAGAGCCATTAGGGAATTCGTGAATAAGATGCCCGCTCTCCTTTGAAAACTTTTGATAAATGGATAGCTTTCCAAGGTGATCCAGTATACGTTCAATTATATTAATGGATGGGCAAAAAGCGAGATAAAGACATATTCCCTTCCCATTGATTTTCTTAATCCCTCCAACTAGCTTATTGTCAACTTTAGCTATTTCCTCTATTCCATCGGACTCTCCTATTTCAAAAGGATATACTAGGCTTCTATAGCCTACTTCTTTAGTTATCTCAGAAGGTAGCTCCTGGAGGAAACCTACCCCGGTTTTATCGATCCAATAGTGAGACCTAGAGCAATCTTCAATGTCGCACTCTCCAATTTCAGAGAGAGATCCCATGAATTTTATTCTTTTTCCACGTGCATCTACACATTCTAGCATCGTACTCATAACCTTTACACCCAGAAGGGATTCGAAATCTTCTTTGGCTGAAGAACCATCATGATATAGAAGAGGAGGAGGACCGATGAAGATCACTACACCTCCTCCTAGAAGTAAATCCCTAATTTTTTCAAACGTTCTCTTGAAGATTACTGGTGTGAACTGCACAATTAGAGTGTCATAGACATAACCGTTGATTTTTATTTTGTCATGTTCCACTTCCGCGCTTTCGCTGAACTCTTCATCCGTGACATAGTCCACAAAATGTAAAGCTGAATACCATTGATGCATTGGGTAGTAGTATGGAAAGTATTTCGGGAAAATGCATAAAATACTTGTTTTTCTTGTAGCCATACCCTGAACAGGCTTAAGGATCCAAGTAAATCTACTTTCTAGACCAAAGGCTCCTTCTATGTCGGCGATACTTTCAGCCAGCTTTTTTCCAACCTCATTTAGAGACCAATAGCCATAATATCCCCATTCAGGCTCGCATCCTTTAGAAAATGATGTGGTTAATGCAAAACCATAATAGTCAAATTCAACATGACCACTTTCTCCAAAATCCGACCTACCTCCATTCTTCCAAAATCTTTTTCTGAACTTCCAAGAATCAAATGAGCCAACTCTAATCTCTCTTTGCGCGCAATCATCACCTATAGTGTTACACCAAGTATTATGCCCTATTAACTCTATGTCACCCCACTTCCTCTCAGCATGTTTTCTTATTTCCTCATTATAGCGTAAATAGAGGCCCTCCAGCATCTCAAAGTAATATGCTTTAATTAGAAGAGTTTTTTCAACGGTATCGATAAAACGTCCTTCAGCTTTTCCATCCATCCTCTTAGGGAAAAAGATGAAAATTTTGTCTTCAAGGGAAATATCATAGGTCTTGCGGAAGCTTTCTGCAAGAGCATCAGTCATATATATCATGTCGGGTAAATTAAGACCCTCACCATATTTCTTCCAGTTTCCCCAATCCCACCAAATATGGGGCTCATCTTCATAGAAAGCCTTAAGCCTTATTCCCATTTGGTCATATTTATCGATGAGCTTCTTAGCCCAGAGCAAACCTACATCACTGGCGTAATCGAATTCTTGGGCTTTTAATTCAATAACCGCGTAAACCCTCCATTCCGGATTTCCCCTCTTCCATGAGCCTTTAATTTTTACAGACTTCCTTTCATTATCAACCTCCACTTCTTTTAGCGATACTTCTCCAGTTATGTTTTTGGTTTCAGTTATTTTCCAGCGATAGAAATCATCGCTTTTAACACTCTCTTCCTTAAAAGCAAATATATATTTGACCCTCTCAAATCTTAGGTCGCATTCGCCCGGATTAGATTCCATTCTACCGGGATTTGGGCATTCTATCTCAAAGGATCCGTCGACGTTAATCATTGATTCCCCAAATGACCAGAAGCCACCGCTCTCAGAAGGGTTCTTTTTCGCGAAAGGAACGCTCAGATCCATTGTTCTAAATGCTTCACAACCATAAGATAAACCACTTTCCTCGCATGCCTTAAAGATCCTGTAGATTACTTTATCATAACCTTCTTCCCCGGGCCAAAACCCTCTATCAACAGGTCTAGGCTTGAAATCTGGTTGATCAAAACTCGCGTAAAGAAACCACTTGTCATATAATGTAAAGAAGAGGTTTATCCCTTCGTCTTTATATTTCCGAATTAATGACCGGATTGAACTGTCGTCTCTTAGAACCTCTATGAAATCTTCATTGAACAATATTTTATACGTCGACCTAAGATATGGTCTATAAAAGGGATATCGCTCAAAGACCTTCACGGTAACCATTTTCCACTCCTTCTAATAGCTTAAAGACCCCTCATTTTACTGATTGCTGCCTTATTTTAGCCTCTTTGTCGAGAACCGCGTATATATTGTCTGCGATAACATCAGGCATTATTGGCCCCCCACCATATATGCCTGTGACACAGTTATGGGAGTCAGCATATAGTGTGTCAAGAGCCCCACTCTTCACCAGCTCCAGAGGATAGGTTGTATTCACTATGTCTTCATGATCAATCATCCATCTTAGAACAGCTGTGGTGATTCCCTTGTGGTAATGATGCCAGCCTATTTCGGGATCAATTTCATCCCAATCGATTCCTAGGTGATAGGACATAGCGAAGGTTTGCAGAACCTCCCATTGCACATGGTTATCAACCCAGTTTGCAAGCCACCAATCAGTTGCGCAGAAACATGGTTTTGTATTATATATCTGCGGAACTTCATACGGTTCCCATAGATGAGTGAAAGGTAATAATGATCGAATCCAGTAAATAGCTTTTTCTAAATATCGCCTATCTCTAAACGCTTTGTATCCTAAGTAATACGCAATTGCCGCATGCCCTGCCGCTAATAGATTGGGACTATGAAGAGGAGTTTCCCACCAATCACCGCCTTCCGGACGCTTCATGCTGATACAGTAGTCCAATGCTTTTCGAGCGGCTTCTCGAAGCGATTCTTCACCTGTCAGGCCAGCGAGAACTAGCAGGTATATTGCTGGCTCTACACATAAGTCTAAAGCGGTATCGCCTTTCCTCCCTAGAGGTTTATATGTCGCCTCTGAAAAGTTAAAGTGGTCTGGCATGCTATGTCTACCATCAGGCTCAAAGGGAAAAGAACCGTCATCCCGCTGATAAGAGAGAATCTTATGGGCATACTCTAATTGTTTCTCCCGACTCCATAACGAAAACCTCCTTTTTATAGCGTAGCCGGAGATATCGTAGTTAGGTTGCTTTCTAGCCCACTCCACTTTTTCAAGAAGCTCCTTGGCTATTTTCCTATCATAGTTCTCTTTAATGTAGCGCTCAAGAAACGGTGGTTCGATGGGCGCGAATCTTCCGAAAATTACTGAGCCCCATCCCTCATTATCACGCCAAAGATTACTATTGTAGGCTTGTGCAATCCTATCTAACGCTTCGAGGAGAGGATATCGTGGCTTAGGTGGCTCCGGTAGTTTATGTCGCCTAACCCAGTCAACAATAACATCTAGACTATTACCTTTAACCAAGAATATTTCTGCCTTAAGATGAATTGATTGATTTGCCCCGAGTATAAACGGTGGATCTGCCTCAAGAGTATTCTCCTTAAGCACACCCCAAGCGGCGCTGGGAAGCATAAGCCCCATAATATGATTGTTTTTTCTATCAATGAAGTTCGGTGATGCATAAACTGGTTGTGGATATCTCCTGTAACCGATAACACGTTCTAGGGGATCCCATGCTAAACCGATCCCTGTTCCATCATAACTTAGAGCCATAACTGGTATTGAGACTTTAAATGGATGGGGAGAGACGCGTAAAGCCCAAGGATGTTGAAAATAGTCGGTGCCACTAGACCACTCATCATCTATAAGCCATTCCACACCGGGGAAAATTCCATCAGACTTAGCAGAACCGAAACTGTTAGCACCAACTTTGACCCAAGGAGCTCTAATATACTTTACGGGCAGCATTGCTAGAGCCTTAAGATCATATATCATATAGAAGAGAGGTCTTTTAGTGTCCAATGTTATAGTGACGCAACCCTCCATAACGGGCTCGGTAATAGGACTTCTAAACCATCTTTTAAACGCTGTACGCTCTAACATTTCATTTAAACCTGTTAACTTCACGGGAAATGAGAGCCTACGGAAAGTTTCATAATCCTCAACCTTAAATGTTTGGGCTTCTAAACGTAGGGGTATATCCAGCGCGGGTAGCTTTACTTCGGCGAGGGAGTCTACTACCGCTATCATTCGTCCATTAGAGTCGAAGACCTCAATATATCCCCAACCAGTAACACGGTTATGGATCTCCAACCGTATGAAGGAATTCTCTAATACTGTGGATTGCCCGCCATAGGTAGCATCTTCATAAATAGGCATACTTTAACCTCCTACATATTGACCCTCTTAAGCGTATAATTTAAGCAAGTACCTTATATTTAAGCCTTTAAACAGTAACGTTTAAATAGTTCAATATGTCAGAGAAAAATCGAATGAGGAAACCATATATACTTGCTATACTCGCAATAATTTCATCTTCTGCCATCTCCTCTATTATTTTTTACTATGCTATGATAGAGAAATCTAAAGTCACAGAGGCTTACGCTTACGAGTGGAACTTTGGCGTTGAAAAATCAGCGTTAGGATGGATTGCGACGCATGGTTTTTCCGAGTTTCGGCTGACTGAAGATGGATTAATGGCGATGGTCATTGGTTTTGATCCGTATATGCATAGCCCAAGCGTAAATATTGTCGCCGAAAAACAGTTCAAAGTGATAGTCTTAGCTAAGATAATAGGCAATGCGTCAATGCTAAAACTATATTGGGTTAGCAGCAGGTCACCTAATTGGGATGAGGAGAAAACTTTAAGCATCTTTGTAAAAGCGAATGGAGAATGGCATGAATATGTCTTCGATATGAGCGAACACCCGCACTGGAGCGGGATAATCATTGGGCTCAGATTAGATCTGGAGCCAGCTGACTGCTATGCTACAAAGATATTTATACGCTACATAAAAGTGCCTCTTTTAGGCGCTGAAATCAAAGTAAGAGGTCCCTACTTCTCAACTCCTATACCTTCCGTAAATAAAGAGTTTAAGATGAAAATTAAAGTCACTAATTTGGGAGGCGAAGCACTTAACCTTAACCTAGAACTCAAAACCGACGCAAAACTACAGGTTCTTGGGGAAAATAGAGTGGTGACTAGGGTAGATACGAGAAGCAGCTCAGATATATCATGGAGTCTAATGTCTTCTCATTCAGGTTTACATAGAATTGAATTGAGTATATCCTCCGATAAAACTGAAACTTTCACGTATATCATCAAGTTTCCAATTTATCCAGAAATCAATTTAAAAGACGAAGCTTTTAGAAACGCGCCTGAAGGAGTAACCTTATTACCCGACGGGAGCTATGTTCTCAGGGCAAGAGATACACTGGTTTATTTTCCTAAGTCATCTATAGGATACGGCCCCATTATAGTATCGGTTAAAAGCAGAGAGAGCGGAATCACTGGCGTTTTTGGATGTTTTGCTCAGGTAACTTTGGTTGGTAAGAAGGAGCTGAAGGAGAGGATCTTTGTAGTCCCAAGTAGAGTTTGCTCCCACGATAACGAGAGTATGATTACCTTCATTTATGATGATGAAAGATTACTTTTTAGTTCAACATGGATAGTAGAGAACCAGTCAGTTAAAGCTAGAAGCCAGATGAAAGCCTTAGAAAATATTTATGTATCTCAGTTCGCAACAGCTTATTATCCTGGGGAACTGGGTTTTGCTTCATCTAAAGATGAGGCTCTATTTCCAGGCTTAGAGTGGCTTGTAGGTGACGAAAAGTCATCAAACACCCTAGATGTCGAGAGACCGCATAACCTTAGAAACGCGCCTCACCCACTGAAAATAACTATTCCTTTAATGGCTTTAAGATATTCAAATGTTGTGACCGGCATTCTTTTAGATCCATACACTGCCTGGGATGATGAAGGGCATTATCCTCAATCGCTACAATTTGTCTCACCAAACTGGATTGAGGAGCAAAACAACCATCTTTTCATGGTCTTTGTGCCAACAGTCCCAGAGTGGGTAAGAGAGAATGATGATGAAGCCTATAAACCATATTGTCTCGAATCTGGGAAAAAACTGTCCCTTAATTTCAACATCTACTCAGCAGTATCCCATACTGTTCTAGAGGCGGTTTTAGAGTGGGTTAGGCTCTTCGGGCTGCCAGATCCAGTAATGCCTCGAACATTAAATGAAGAGTTAAAGCTCTCAATGGAAGCTTACCTGAAAAGCCTTTGGGTTCCTCAAGAGGGTTGGCGTCACGCTTCAGGCTGGACACCGAAGCCCTATCCGGGATACGCTCTTCTCCTTCTGCTGACCAGCCTAGTTATAGAGGACCCCTCTTTAGAAGTCGAGCTCGATGAAAGATTTAATGAATCTATTAAGCTCGCCTTAAATAAACATGATTCATCTTATCTTGCCAGTGGAGATGGATGTCATATACCCGGGTGGCAACTCCCATTCTACATAGGGTATCTGGAGGATGGGTTAAACAGCATTAAGAGGTATATAGGCTCATTAATTTTAAGCCAGGAAGCGGATGGCGAATGGGGCTTTCAACCCGATGAAAGAACCAGAATATTAGGTAAAGCTGGTTCAAGGGAAGTGGGGTTGACAGCTACCTTTGCCGCCGAAGTATTACGATGGGCCAGGATGACAGGAGATATCGACGCACTCCTCTCAGGATTAAAAGCTCTTAGGGCGATGGAACGATATACTGTACCGAGAGGGGCTCAAACATGGGAGATACCGATACATACGCCGGATATACTTGCGTCAGCTAAGGCGCTGGAAGCTTATTTAGAGGCTTACATATATTCTGGGGAGCAAAAATATCTTGAGAAAGCTAAGTACTGGGCTTACACCGGACTACCATTCATATACTTATGGGCTAGGAAGGATAGATATACCATGCTTTATGCATCAATACCTGTTTTCGGAGCAACATTCTACACTTGGCCCTGGTTTGGTAAACCGGTTCAATGGTGCGGTTTAGTCTACGCATATCAACTATTGAGGCTATCGAAATATGACAACAGCTTTCCATGGAGAAAAATTGGAGAAGGCATTCTATCAAGCGGCATGCGACAGCAAATTAGTTCTGGAAGCTTAACAGGAACTTTTCCCGATTCCTGGGATTTAATAACGGATAATGCGAATGGCCCCTACATAAACCCTGAAGATTTAGTGAAGCCTACACTATTTTTAATGGACTTTGATCCAGATCTAAACACTTTAGTCTTAAGAAGTAAATCTAAGAATATAGTAATTACCACACCAGCAAACATTCTCGGCGCAGCCTTCAATGATGAAGCTGGGGTCTTAGAGATCGATTTATCGTATTTAAAAGGGCAGAGTCTTTACATCTTAATTAGCGGTTTTCAAGCAAAACTCGTTAAATCTGAGACTAAAATTCTATTTGAAGCTGAAAAGCTAAATAAGCTAGATGAAGGATGGAAAAATACGTCAAATAAATTTGTTATAGTTAAGGTGGTCTTTAAAGAAGAAAAAATAACATTAACTCTATTAGAAAATTAACTTTCATCTCTACTAGAAATAGTGAAGTGAACAGGTTTTTGTTAATTTTTGACACTTAAGAAGATTTTTGCAAAAGCATTAAATAATAGTTTTTAATGATGTGATCTACAGGTGATAATTTGTGAAGACTTGCATTAATGGTGCCACTACCATGCCTTATCCTTTAGAGAAAGACGTAGAGACAGCTGGTAAGGTGGGGTTTGATGGAATTGAAATTTGGAGAGAAAAACTTGATCAATACTTGCACAAATATCGGAAAGAAGACCTAAGAGACCTTATACAATCTTTCAGGTTAGGGGTCTCTGCAATTTGCCCCTTCACAGGATACGTTTGGTGCCCTGAAAACGAGTTTACGAAGAAGCTAGCGGAAACTGAAAGATATTTAAAGATATCTACATACATCGGGTGCGAGTCACTTCTTGTTTGCGCCGAGGAATCTAAGAGCAAGCGCCGAAAAGATGTTATAGAGACCCACGTGGTGAGATTAAAGAGATTGGCTCAGCTAGCCGAAGATTACGGCGTAAAAATAGAATTAGAGTGGTTTAGTGATTTAACAGATGCTATAGAAATCGTTAATCTAGTAAACCATGAAAGCCTAGGTATGATGATCGACACATTTCATTGGTATCGCGGTGACGGAGATATCACTCATATAGACCTCATACCGAAAGATAAACTGTTTTTAGTTCATATAAATGACTGTGAAAATCTGCCAAGGGAAAGATTAACTGACGAGAATAGGCTTTATTGTGGTCTTGGTGTCATACCTCTTGTCGAGATTTTGAAGAGGATTAAACAAAAGAATTACAATGGATATTTATCGGTTGAGATATTTAGAAAGGAATATTGGAGTAAGGACCCATTAACAATATCTTTGGAGTCCCTGAAAACTCTAGTTGAAGTTATGGAAAAAGCAACTGTGAGGGGATGAAATGCCTGGTAAAGTAAGGATTGGTTTCATTGGATGCGGCTTTATGGGACAGTGCGTTCACCTACCTTCATTCAGAAGAGTTAAGAGTGCTGAGATTATTGCTATCGCTGACCTAAGACCTAATCTCGCTAGGGCTGTTGCTGAAAAATGGAAGATAGGCAAAGTTTATTCATCCCATATTGAGATGGTCGAGGACAAAAATATTGATGCTGTCGTTGTTATAACAAATAAATTCACGCATGCACCGATAGTTATAGATTCTCTTAATGCTGGAAAACATGTGTTTGTAGAGAAACCTATGGCAACTACAAGTGAAGACGCAAAGAAAATGATTGAGACAGCTAGGAAGACGGGACTTAAGCTTATGGTTGGTTATATGAAACGTTATGATACCGGAGTGTTAAAAGCGAAAGAAGTCTTTAAAGAGCTTGTGGAAACCGATGAGATTACTTTTGTCAGATCACACATATTTGGTGGAGATTGGATATGCGGATCACCAGCTGAAGAAATGATAAGAACAGATGAGAAATATCCTGAGATTAGGCCTAAATTTTCAGATTTTCTCCCAAAAGATTTTGTTAAAGCTGCGGATAACTTACTTGAGCAAATTCATGACATAAACTTGCCTAGGTACTTTATTGAGGACCCTATTGCCGTTGACTTCTCCAAAGTGTGGTCAGAAGGATTTGTTGCCCTATTAGACTATGGTGAATATCCGCTTTTACTAGAAATGAGTTCAATCTCCGCAGATTTCTGGGAAGAACAGTTACTGATTAACTTTAAGAACGGATGGATAGATTTGAGACCATCCCCACCGCTTCTAAGGAATGTTCCTGCAAAGGTTCACGTCTACAGGGCTGGAAAAATTCAACGCGATGAGTACCCACATGGAAGCTGGGTGTGGTCTTTTGAGCGACAGGCTCAGCACTTTATTGAGTGTATAATTGAAGATAAGGAGCCGGTTTCAAGCGGAGATGATTCATATAAAGACATAGTGATTGCTGAAGCTATTCTTAAATCAGCTGCGAACCGGAAGAGAGTGGAAATCGAATTCTGAAAGTTAAAACTAGTATTTTTATTTCTGGTTTTAATAGATAGCTTAAACTTAAAAATTTATCCCAACCCAATTCAAACCCGCACCCCACAAAAAGGAAAAAAGGCTGGGATGATTATGGTAAGACCATAGTTTTGGGGTATTAATTGACGGTGGCTGTCTGAATTATTATTTCGACAGTTTGCCCTGATATGTAGGTTTCTGCTGGAAGAGTTGTAATTAGTGATATTGTTTGCCCAACTTTCATGATATGCCTAGAAATGTAATTCTTTTTAAAATCTCATTCTGAGGGCAGCAATCTGCTGCTGAAAAAATCAAGTAACTGGAGATAAAATCGCCCCAAAACCAATTAGCAAGGCAATTAGGGCTAGGGCCAAAAATTTAGCATCTATAATAATCCTTCTACTTACTTTTCAAGACAAGAAAACTAGCTAAGGCTCTCTTTTTCTAGGGCTTCTTGGATTAGTTGGTTTTTGCTCATGCATTTTTTAATTGCTAGTATGCTGAGTTTTCCCATATTAGTTTTGGGCTTATAGCGAGATAGGCAAAATAACCATTTTCAAGCGGAAACTTTATTAGCACAAGTGTTTTAGTGTGCTGTGTATTCTGAAATATTCCAATTATCGTTAAAACTAGAAATGGTAAGCCCGTGGCAATCTTGAGAAGCTAGAGAGTTCTGTAATGAGGTATGTGAGAGGGGCTTTTTAAAGTTAAAAGCCTTTATTCCAGAATTGGCTGATATTCTGATAAGCGGTGTGAACAGAGTTGATTTCTTTTTGTTTTGAGGATTGCTGAAGCCTTGAAGAGAGGAGAGGAAGATTAAAGAAAGAGTATTTAAACATGTTCTATACTCTCAGGGAGCTTCAGAAGAAGGGTCTAGATATGAGACGCCAAACGCTTCTAGAAGGCTAAATAGTATGAGAGACTTCATGGGGTTAAGCGCCTAGCTGTTTATGGGACTGTTTGGGGTAAGGGTAGACGTATTAAGCTTTATGGAGCTGGTAGGCAGCTTTATCAGGTATGCTTGATGCAACGGTTCGCCCTCCCAAAAAGCGTTTTGTTGTATGCCATGCTAAGGAAGCATTCTAGGCACTTGGATTATTTGCTTGAGCGGGATGAGCATCCAGAGGTGATTAGCCTAGCCTCCAATAATAGTCTTATCACATAAGCATATGGTTGATTTAGATAGCATGCTGTTTGAGGGGGTTAAGGAATTGGCGGAGAGTGCGCTTAAGAGGTTTAAGCTTGGAGGCTACATTATACTTGAGAGAAGCCAAGGCATTACCATGTTGTCTTCGATAGGTCTTTCAGATATTGGAGTAAGATTTACAAGATTGGCTTGGATAGCTATAATGAGCGATAATCCTAACGTTCAGAAGTAGGTTTGCATGCAGTTGATTAAGGAGGCTAGCGCTCTAAGAGTTGATCCTTAGCTAACTAATCTAGAGGGATATAAATCCATTTCCAGAATAATATGGAAGCCGAGAGCTAGGCGTGAAAGCATATTTAGAGGCTAGGAGAGAAGCCCTAAAACTAATTGAGGAGTTGGAAATCTATGGAGAGCAATAGACGCCCTGTTAATCTGGCTCTTCACAATACTTTTCATATTCCCACTAACAATAAACCATATAGCAAGCTAATACCCAAAAACCCAGAAACGCACTTCTACACAGTCATACTAGCTCAACCCTCATGTCGCCCTAGCTGTCTACCCATGGTTCAAGCGCAAAGCCTAAACGCTTTTTTGTCTTAGGGTGGAAAAAATTTATAAAAAATATTTTGTGTTTTCAATTTTTATGCTCTTGGGAAGAAAGATCTGAGCCATGAAGATGCTGCGCCAAGCCAGGAGAGACTGTAGGCTGCCACTAAGAACCCTGTTATGAAGGGTAGCGCGTATTTCTCATGAACTTTTACTCCACCTATCCTCAGTATTAGGAATTTAGCTAGCCACGCTAGGAAGAATGGGAACCAGAAGAAGACAGTGTCCCAATATCCAACGCCTAGGAAGAAGCCTACTGGATGCAACGGCCACCATGCGAAGCGTCCACTCAAGAATAGTAGTATCGCGCCTATAATTATGCCAATCACCACGTTTACATCTGGATAAATGCCTGGCGGTCTTGGCCACGCTTTATCGGTAACGGCTATTTTAACTGCCGAGTCAGGTGTCCAGCTGCCATATAGCCTGAAGAGCCAGCCAGCTGAAACGTTAACGTTCATTCCGAAAGAGTAGACTCCGGTCAAGAATAGTGGAAACCCTATTAGCGAACTTATTATTAAGCCTATGCACGCTCCAATGAACATATCTTTCGGCCTTAGGCCTAGATCGTATCCTGCTGCGCAAGCAAACTGGTATAGTGGTCCAGGGTTGCCCCAAGGCAGTCCATGGCTAAAAGTTTGATCGAAGAGTATTGCTGTTGAGACTGCCGGCGTGCCTCCTATTCCGCCTAATGCATCAGACAATATGAATTTTGTGTATGTTCCCACTGTTCTTGGTATAGCATAGGTTGTGTAGCCAACAACTCTTATCCAGCCCAATGTCCAAATTGCTAGGAAAATAAGCATAAGCAATGATACATGGAATGGCACGCTAACTGCCATTGGTAGGGCCAGCATTCCAATTATCGATATAATGAATAGAGGGATCACTATCCTAGGATGGGCTTCGATCTCTGAAACCGCACCAGAGGAGGCGCCGAAGGCTTGTTTAAAATATCCTACGATAAACTTTCTATGAACTATAAACGGCCATAATGCTAAAGCTATCAGTACACCATTACTTAAGTAACCAAATTTGGCACCATAGGTCCATGAGTAGTTGCCGTGTACGGTTAATGCAGCCCATGATGGATCATATGGAGCTAGCCCAGCGGCGACGGTTATCGGAGCAATTATTATATAGCATAAAACGTAGAAGAACCATGTTGAAAACAATATATTTAGCGGCAGATAATATGCGACAGCCCACATTGGCGGATAGAAGCTTATGGAAAGAGCTGCGCCTGGCAGATATTTTCCGTACACTAATGTTAACTCGTGATACCAAGCAAAGGCAGGCTGCGCCATTAGGCTAGGCCATGCCGCTGGCGCCATCCCTGTAAAGTAGGCAAACCATTCTGCAAATAAGGCTTGCTGATAGAATGCAAATCCCACTAAAGCGCCTACCCAGAATATTTTCTCCTTAAAGATCCTTGCAACCGGTCGTTCACCTGCCGTTTCCGTGGATAATTTTACTGTAACTGTCAGTAGCTGGGAAGCTGGGTATGGTAATCTCTCAACCTCTAAATATGGCTTCCTAAGTATTTCACCTATAAGCAAAGTGAAGAAGCCAAAAGCCAGTAGATAAGATATGGCGAAAGCTAATGGAGTTGCCCAAGCATCCCAAGGTACTGGAACACCGCCGTTCAAGAAGCCCTCAAGAACTTTAGGATCCTTTGGGGCGAAAAGGGGATGAATTATATCAAATAAGTCCTTCTTATATGGATCTATCACTAGTCCACCTACATAAGGGGCTATCCACCCGTACATAGCCTCATAATTATTTATCTCTATACCGATCAATAATGAAGCTATGAGGAAACCATATTCTCTCGCGTTAAGCTTTAGCTTAGGCGCAAATCTGCTGATTAGGGCGAGCAGTATCGCTATCATAACTATTGGAGCTACCAGTGCTACTGGAATCATTGAAGTTAATGAACCCATCAGCGAATAACTCTGCCCATTAAAAGGCGCAAAAGACCCTGGTGCCGAGCCTTGCCCTAAACCCAGAGTTAGTACACCGCAAACTAGGAGTGTTAAGAGAATCCCCAGAATATAAGTTCTAATGCCTATGCCAAGAAACTCTTTCTCTGCCATAATATTCCCTTCCCTTCAATTAGATTTATCTAATATTTACGGAATTTAAGATTTTCGGTCTTGTTAACGAAATTTAGCCTCCATTTACTTTAAGTTATTTCTAACGCGAATTTACCTACCATACTAATTTCAGCTGGTTACTACCTGCTCTGCATTGTTCGAGTAACCATTTGCCCCGGAAGCAGACACCTACGCCACGTCTAAATCCACTTCCCGGGTTTATACATATATCTTACACTCCACTCCTCTTTAGAATAATATTGTACTTCTTTCCATCAAAGCTTAGGGCATCTACGGTAAAATCCTGATAAATGCCCATGTCGTATGGAGCAATATGAAGGATAGAAGAAAGCCGTTCAATATTTATTGAATCACTGAGAAGATTAAAGACCCCTCGCTTAAGGGGATATGTTATACGACTTGCGCCACTACTTCGGGACAATGCTCTACGCCCAGACGAGAGACATATCATATGTTAAGGAGAAGATGGGTCACAGCAAGCTTGAGACAACAATGATCTACACTAAACTCGTGGCCTTGCCATCAGAAAGGAATATATGCAAGGCAGCTGAAACGGTTGGGGGGAAGGGTCTCATAGAGGTAGGGTTTGAATATGTATGCGAACAAGACGGGCTTAAATTCTTCCGGAAAAGGAAAGGAAGTGAGAGAGTCGTGGGTTCATCCGTGGTGCCGGGGGCGGGATTCGAACCCGCGACCTCCAGATCTCCTATCGCCTCATGCTGTTCTGACCCTTAATCTTACGTCTATAGATTATGAGTCTGGCGCCCAAACCAGGCTAGGCTACCCCGGCAGTTTCGCGGTCGCTCTCGACTATTTATTTTATGTTTTCCCTCACCTAAAAATGTTAGCCTTCCTTCAGCATATGCTTTTATATTCTTGAAGGGAGAGAATCATGATCTGGCAGGATTCCC
>JAWAXL010000018.1:0-22741 GCA_038820405.1 Bathyarchaeia archaeon | reverse complement strand
AATCATCTATGTTGCAATTTTAACAATTTTTTCGTAGACTAGCCTAGCTCTCTCATAAACTTTCTTTCCACCCTTAAATCCCTTTGGTCCAATCTCCTCAATAACATAGGATGCTGCCGATGAACCGACGGATGCGCACCATAATATATCTTCTTTACCCCTAATATACTCGGCTAAGAAGCCGCCCATAAAAGAGTCACCCGCACCCGTCGGATCAATGAGTCTTTTTGGCTGAGCTGCTGGAATATAGAAGACCCCTTTATTAAAGGATACAAGAGTACCGTCTCTACTAATAGTGGCCATAGCTACCTCAACGCCAAACACTCTGTTAATTTTCTCTAAAGCCCTAAGTACATCACCTAGCCCAGTTAAGGCTTTTATCTCGCTCTCTGAGGCCTTAAAGATATTGATATGCTTAAGGAAGTTTAGGTCGTCTATCCCGCGTAAGATAACCCTACCTTCATCATCAAATTGTCTTAGTAGGCCTTGGGGGTCAAGCGATACTGTAGGAACCATTTCGGCAACTTCTTTTATTAAGGTTATGGGCACCTCATTGGCTATTGGGGATATATGGACAACCTTGGCCTCTAAGCCCTCTATATCTTCAGTCGATATAAGCTGAGCTCTACTTTTAAGAAACATGTCCCTCTCCCCATCCGCACGATATCTTATTAGGAAGCTTGTTGTCTTAGATGCTTCATCAATTCTGAGACGACTTAAGTCCACACCATTTCTCATAAGCAACTTTAAATAGGTCTCTGGGAAATCCCCTCCGGATCTGGACACGACGGACACGATTGCCCCGAGCTTTATGGCAGATATAGACGTATACGCTGGTGGTCCACCAAGCCTCCTTCTTGGTTTTCCGCCAGATAAAGGGATAATAAAATCTATTGAGAAGTGACCTATTGTAACTAGGTCGAACATTTTTCATTCCTCAACCTGCTCATTATTATGCCGTAAGTAGCACTAAGCTTACTCATTACCAGCATCCGTGAAAAAGTATTTGAAATGAAGAATAGCAATGTTATTCTTCTTAACATAATAGCAATGGCTTATAAGAGAAATTCTACACAAAAGCTGAGATAAGCGATATTGATATGAAAACTTAGAGTATGAATTCAACGCAAGGGATGCCCAGTTCCACATTTAAGCCACCCTAATCAGACCATTAATGGTTATAAGTCATATAAAAATCAGAAAGCTGTTATAAACTTCATGCCCAGCTTACAAAAAGAAAAAATACCTACAATCACAAAATTTTTAGGAGTATTTTAGATTAATGTGAGCGCTAACAGAAGTTCATGTCAAAAAAGAGCGCAAGGTATAAGTGCGTATTCTGCACTTTATTTCCTAGAGAATAGACAATTATAAGAGAGAAAGGAGTTGAATTATGCCGCTTAAGCGTAAGAATAGGGGTCGTTCAAAGGGCCAAAAAGGTAGAAGTGACCTTGTTCAGTGTAGCGGATGCGGTGAACTCGTCCCACGCGATAAAGCTAAGAAGGTTACGCGCCGCATCTCAGTCGTGGATCCAACATTAGCTAAAGAACTCAAGCAGAAGGGTGCATATATATCGAGTAGAGTTGAGACGTTCTATTACTGTATTTCCTGTGCTGTTTTTAGAGGTCTAGCTAAGATAAGAGCGAGGGAGGAGAGAAAAATTAAAGCTCCATTAAAATAGGGGAATTTTTAGCTCTTTCTCTCCGCCCAAGACGTTTTCCTGTAAAAGTAGAGAATCCTTTGGAGAACAGTGATGTTTGACGCTATCGCCAGAATTATTGTTCCTATACGTAGTGCTGATAAAGATGGCCAAGCAATTTCTATTAAAGTTGAAATTAATATGATTATGATTCTCTCAGCCCTTTCAACTATACCAATAGATTCCACACTCACGC
Organism: Bathyarchaeia archaeon; assembly: GCA_038820405.1. Taxonomy (GTDB): domain Archaea; phylum Thermoproteota; class Bathyarchaeia; order Bathyarchaeales; family DTEX01; genus DTEX01. Next base: position 20,846 of record JAWAXL010000018.1, on the reverse strand, counting down.
TGGAGGATTCGGCTCTAGCTCTGGCGTAGCTGGTTAATAGTGAGCCTATTAATGCCAATATTCCCCAGGTCAGATCGCATAAACCCCCAAGAATCAAGCCAGTTAGAACGGATGAGTCCACATATCTGTCTACCAAGGAATCGAGAAAGCCGCCAAAGACGGATGTCCCACCATAGATTCTAGCTAAGGCGCCGTCTAACACATCACAGAAACCTGAAAATAGAAGGAGAAGGAACGCTATAGTCAGGTGGACTTTATACATGTTTAAGTCTGTGGATGATGCGCCAGCCGTCCAATAAATTAACCCAGATAAGAAACCTAAAAAGAGACCTAGAGCGCTCACCACATTTGGCTTAAGACCAGCTTTATGAGTGAGTTTGGCTTCCCAATCTATAAGCTCCTGAAACTTGCGCTTTACCTTGGTTAGCATTTTCCACCTACTCAAGGATATAATAGTTTAGCTACATTTTTATTTCGGGGGATGCTGAAGTAACTGGCAACGTTATTGCACTTAGTCCTCAGTAAAAGAAGATGCGGTACCCCTATATTAATCTCAGTTATTGTCTCGGCATTAGCCATACCCTTGGCAATAACTAGGTCAGCCATCTCATAAACCTCTAAAAACTCTCTGCTACACTCTTGAAGAATGAGCCCCATTGCATCGCTTCCCGTGGTAATAACTTCATCTGCAACATTGTTAATTCCAGCGAGGAGGACATCTTCAAGAGTGGCATCATTACAGACGGGCTTCTCCTTAACTGCAATTACAACACTACACCCAAGATTTTTAAGCTCTTTAATAAGCAGTTTATCAAAGACTATCTCGCCAGCATTATCCGCTAAATAAACTACTGTTTTAGCATTTTTGGCATGGTTAAAGGTTTCGTAGATGTCGTCTATTGCTAGATCTTTTTCAGCCTCAATAATAAGCCTAGGCAGATCATTAAAGTCAAAAATATGCCCTGGAATGCCGAACTCAATGGTGTTGCCCACAATAGCGCATAGACATGCCTTCCTAAATCTAAGATAACTGGATTTCTCTTCCGAGATGTAATGATCAGCAAATGGAAGAGATTTAAGTGCCTCTATGTTACTCAGCATCTTCCTTCTAGCCATGGGGTCACTGTTTCCAGTAATGCATTTAATTAATCTTTCTCGCGCAGTGCCGAGAATAGCTGGGATAGCGTCTGGGCGAAAGCTATCCGCAAGCATTTTAAGAAGATAAGTTATCGCCTTAAATCTTAACTCCATGCTTTCTGTTGCCTCAAGGATTTCTAGATAGCCCCTCTGGAAGAGGCATAGGGCGCATTCGGGACTGACCTTCAATCTTAAAGTCCTCCAAACAAAAATAATCTAAGTCTATAATAGCGATGTCTTTCTTTAACCCTTACCCCTAAGTATCGCCTCAGCAAATTCGAGCAAAACTTTACATGGATTCTTAGCTTTCACAACACCACTTGAAACAAGAATACCTTCAACTCCAAGCTTTATTGCTGCTGCAACATCACTTCCGCCGATTATTCCAGCTCCGCATAGAACAGCGACCTCTGGATCAATCTTCTTAACTGCCTTGAGAGCGGCTGTAATAACTTCAGGTTTAGCTTTTGAAACTGATATTCCTGTACCTATAAGATCTGGGGGCTCAACAGCAATAATGTATGGCTTAAAGGATGCTATTATAGTGCTTACTGCAGCACTCTCAGAGCATACAACTGACACTAAGCCTACTTCACGGGCCCTCTTAATGGCAGCACCTATATCATTTATGCTGAGCCTTCTCTCTGAATGATTAATAAGCGAGCCTACAGCACCAGCGCACTTAATTGATTCTGGCAATACATGCCCAGTATAACTTCCATAACCTACTGGATCTATATGCTGGGCAAAAACCGGTATATTAAATCTCTTAGCAATTATTGGTATATCAACAAACTGCGGGGCAACACCGATGCAAACGCCCGTTTCGACATTGACCTTTTCAGCAATTTCAGCTAACTTAATAGCATTCTTACAAGTAGCTTCCTCATAAGCCTTGAAATTCACCAATATCATCGGTAGTTTAAGCTTAGACATTTTATCCTCAGCGCACTCCATTTTATATCTATCTAAATGCTAGCAATAAACTATTTCTTAAGTAACGCTCTTCATGAACCTAATAATCTTAAGTATAAACTTCACCCATAAAATGGTGGTTTATCTCGAGGAATCTCCCGCGCAGTCTGCTCAGATAATTTTTTGGCATCTTCAAGAAGACTGTCGAATGTTTCATCTAGTTCAGACACATATGTTTCGAGAGCTTCAACATATAATTGAAGGGCTTTAATTAGATCACTTGCACTATTAGTATAATCCAAGACAATACTTATAAAATCTAATTCTTTCTTACTTTTGTCAGTTTCATCAATATCCTTTTTAATCTCATCCAAAAATTTGAGGAAGCATTTCTCTTCCGCCTTAAATAAGCTTGACTTAAGATTCACATAAGCCCTTAAGTTCTCAAGGGTCTTTTTAACCGTTTTTCTCCCTATGGGTTCAGATAAGTCCATACCTTCCATGATGGTCACCTGCTTAATCCTTTAGTAAAGAGTAGAGAAACCATTATAATATTTGTTAATAGTCTCATGTATTTCCAAAAGTTCTTAGTATATCTATAATATGGTAAAGACTTTCGAACATCACACAGCATTTTATTAATCAGCATCGACTTTTTTACAAGAGAATGGATCATGAAAAAGGCAAAAGTGATCTCAGGAGGGGAAATAAAAGAGGGGTTTACCCGGATACACTACTATCGGAATAGGAGCAATTGTGTATAATGGAAAGTTTTTGTCAGTTCTCAGGGCAAATGGTCTGGAAAAAGGGTTGTGATCAATCCTTAGGGGTTTATGAAGGTTGTTAGAAAATCTAGGGGATAAAGAATTTATCACTAAGAACGCGACCAGAGCATTACTCAGAAAGATAGCTGATATTTTAATTTATATAAAGCGTTCGAGTCTTGTCAATCCAACTATTTCATCGAAATCTAAATCCAATGCATCCAGTATTTGATCGAACGTCGATCTAAGATAGCCAATATATTTATCGACATCCACCTCCTTAGGCGATGCCAGTTGAACTGGCTTAACAAACGGTTCCTTAACAGTTTTTACAAACCTTATTGTGTCACCAGCCTTCAGTTCAATGCCTCTAGCCAGCAACATGAGCGCGGCTTTTACGTGTTGTGGGGTTGTTTTCATGTAGGCCTCTGGGGGTTTTCCAAGGACAACTTCAAAGGCAAGTTCGTCTATATCTCCCCACTCTCTACTCTTTAGCTTCATGTAGCACTCGCGTATTATGCGCTCAATATCCCTTTTCGCCACTTCGAATTCACCAGGAGTCTTAACGCGGCTTAATATATCCTCAATGGCGTCGAAGTACCTCTTTATGAAGAGCGGTATATGTCTCTTTTTTCCAGTGAGACCCTTGACGTCCACGCTTCCATCATCCAGAACACCGAGATAATTCTTCTTTCTGTAGCTGAAAACTGTGTAGCGGTAATATTTGTCGATGTCGAACTCCATACCTAAGGTCTTCTCAGCCCAATCTGATAATTCTCTAATTTTTTCTGGCGGTGGGTTCTTTATAAATAGGCTGTCCGTGTCACCATAAATTACTTCGATGCCAAGCTCACGCGCCCTCTTTATTGTAAGTGTTATTATGTTTCTGCCTATGGCTGCTGTGGCTTCTGCGGCTGGAGGGCAGTAGAGGTCGAATACCTCGGCGCCGAAGACTCCATAAGAGGCATTTAATATGACCTTAAGCGCGCTCTGTATAACGTTATACCATTCTCTCTGCTCGTTCGGGAGAGTTTTGTCCTTGGACTTAGGTTTATACCACTTAACTCTTAGATCTCTAAGGGAGCCTATTAATGCGCTTTCGAGGGCTCTATGCTTCTTGCAGACCCAGTGGGATGTTTCTGGAACAAGGTTATCTTTGCACTCCTCATGAATGCAGCGGACAGTCTGGTAGCCGAGGTTATAAACCTTAATTATGGATGGGTATAGACTCTGGAAGTCCATTACAGCCACATTAAAGTGTACTCCGGGAACAGGTTTAACGACAATTGCACCCATATACTTTTTACCCTTGATCATCGCCTTAGTTACTGTTGTTCCCCTAGCAGCGATTATATCCTCGCTATTAGGAATCAGCATATTTCTTCTTCGGTGCTCGTAATACATGAAACTGCGAATCCATTTCGAAACTCCCTGTCTACTTACATCCTCCATCGGCATCCTACTTATCCTAGTTAGAATCATTAGAAGCTTCATTATGAGGTCGTCATTATAGGATGTTAACTCAATGGTTATCTCAGCATCATTTAAGCAATATCGGGCTAGCTCACCATAGGAGAGTTCTGAAAGGGGCTTTGTTAAGATTATCTTTGATTTTCCAAGAATAGCTTTAGCAACCTCATCTAAGGTTACATTACGGTACTTCTGACCAAAGGCGTATATCTGGATAGACTTATTTAAGAAAAATCTATAGAGATCTATGTGCACACCATACTTTAATGTGCATATCTTCTGTCCCCTATTTATTGGGATATCCTTCTTAGAGAAGCCTAGATTCTTAGCCCTATGATAAAGATAATTGAGGTCAAAGTCATCCCCATTAAATGTTATCACAAATGGATAATTATTTAATGCATCGAAGATTGCTCGGAGTAAGTCTCTCTCGGAGCTATAGAACTCAACACGCACATCCGGCGGTAAATTCAAGTCTCCCTCTTCTATATCTTCACGCTTAAGTAGTAAGACCCTTTTCACCCCCTTAGAGTCAACTAATGAGGCGCATATGACTGGCTGGGAAGCCTCCTCTGGATCTGGAACCCTGGTTGCTACTGGTGAATAAACCTCTATGTCCAGAGCAACACGAAGCATCTTTGGAGCAGGATACTCCAGTAGCCTAGCCCACGTCTCTAAATATGGCAGGAAGTCCTTGGGAGCATCCTTGGAGAGAACCTCAAGAACCCTTGTAATATTCTTTTCAGCCGCCTCATTAAAATATGGTATTAACTTGCTATCCTTAATAATGTATGGCATGCCCGGCTGTAAACCACTATCATATATGTAGCATTGATAGTATTTGATGGATGCCTCCCAAACTTTAACCCCTCCGCTACCCCCAAAAGATGCTGAAAGTTCCTCAGGTATTATTTCCCTTAGGCAACCCTTAGGCCGCCCTCCTATAGCGAGCGGATCTTTAGCTATGACCTTAGTAGCCTTTATCATTCTATCAAAGAGGGCATCATACTTCTCAACTACCTCAAAATGGTCAAAGTTAGGATGGTGGATAACTCTATCGATCTTCTCTAGAATTTCCACTGGGACATTCGTGAGAAGATATGGTTTATGACCGGTATTATCGTACCATAGATAGATGTGCTGAGAGACCGGCTCATATAGCTTTATGTAAGCGATTTCTTTTGATCCATCATAGCCCACTGAGACGAGATAAGATTGTGGGAGATTATTTGGCGCAATCTCCGCGGCCCCGCTAGTCTCGCTAATGGGAAGCTCGCTCTCATCCGCCTCAAGGAACTCATCCGTATCCTCCCATACCTTTAGAGCAATATCTTCAACAGGTTTAGTCTGTCTACAAAACTCCTCTAATGTTTTTTGTCGCATCCTAATCCATAATACTTTATAAAGAAATAGAGCATTTAAAATTTCTGAGAGCGGCGCTCAAAATAGTCAATTGCGAGATTGATTGGCAATGGTCATCATGGAAGTTTTAAGCTGGAGTTCTAGATTTCTCTCTGAGAATATTCAGGTTGGTCAAATAATCTCCTGGTTAGAGAATATAGTATCAAAATATGGTTATCTCGGGGTATTCCTCATGAGCTTCATCGGATCTTCGTCCATAATTTTTCCGATACCATATACGGTGATGATATTTATGCTTGGAGGATGGTTTGACCCAAATCTTCTAGCGCTATTAGCTGGAGCTGGCTCAGCACTTGGTGAAATACTAGGGTATTTAATTGGGTATTATGGGGGATTCTTTATAAGCGAGAAGAGAAGGAAGCAAATGGAGCCTATAATAAGAGCTTTTAGGAGGTATGGGGCAATAGTTGTCTTCATATTCGCCTTAACACCCCTACCAGACGACTTACTTTTAATACCGCTTGGGATAATGCGCATATCATTTATCAAAGTTTTCTTACCTTGCATTTTTGGTAAAATTGTCATGTGCTTCATCTTAGCTTATGGTGGGAGGTTCTCGATAGGGCTCATAAGAGAGTTTGCTGGCAGTGAGGGAGGGGAGTCCCTCATATTAATTACGACGAGTATTCTTTTGATAGCGCTCATCATAGTAATATTTAAAGTAGACTGGGAAAAGCTTCTACTAAAAGGGAGGCTATAAGCCTATAAACCCTTAGAAAGCCTGCCTCAAACCCACGCGTTAAGTCCTATATCTTTAGGCCATGAGAGATTTTAAAGAATAATTACATAACCTTTATATAGTCCCTTTTTGTTATCTTTATATTATTGATAAATATGGAGAGCGAAAAACCTCTAATGATTTTGCTACGTTCTCAGCAATGATTCATCATTATCTACTACAAGTACACTAAGCCATCTCCCAAAATCGCACCGATGATACAATTGAGTTCATAGTTGGGTATAGCTCGGCATTTATCCTCAGATATACCCGCGAGACCTATAAATGGCAATGAATGAAGCTTCCCATTAATCCCTTTTAGTTTTCTCATACAAACTCAACTATTGTCTTTTAGATTTCATAGCAAATGTCTTTGACTCTGTTCTCTCAAGTCTTAAATATTTCTTCAGAAGCCTTTTTGACGTTAGCAGTTTGTTTTTTTTAAAGCATCTAAATCTTTCCCCTCTTCCAAAAATATGCATCCTAGCCTCTCAAGTCAGTTTTGAATTTGATAATATGTAGACTCACGCTTACAACTGTATATTGGGACTTGTTTATGTCCATAAAAACCTACTCTATTTTGAAGCCACTGAGAACTTACTGGCAGCTATCCTTCTGCTGATAAAAAAGATATACTTTTGTTTGGGCAAGTATCCCGCATATTTTAATCAGTTTTGCGAGTTTCTTAACATCGGTTTTCCCCAGCATCTCCACATATATCTGCTTTTCACAATAGGGGTTGCTTACACCAAGCGCCTTAGTAAGGCGCGGATGCCTATATCTGGAGAATAAACCCCTCAGCGATTTTATTTTATCTTCATCAAGGGATTTTAGTCTTTCAACCACATATTTTTCGCAGGACAGGAGACTTATATTAAAATTCATTTTATGAGGGACTTCTATAATCTCCATGAGCTCGCTGGAAGAACTGCTTTCCACAACCTTTTTCACCCAGTCTTCTCCGCAAATGGATTATATTTAACCATAACCGCGATTATCTCAACAAACCGTGTTCCGATCAATGGTAGAGTTTCTTTAACGAGCTTTTGTCCAAGCCCTATACTCCGGTACTTCGGATGGACTACTACCCTACTTATTGTGCTAAGATTCGCGTTTAATTCTTTCAGCGTCATATTTGGAAGAATATATCTACGACCAAAGCATATTAATGGCGGATAACTGTAAACTATTACTCCACATAGCTCCTCCCCGCGCATTAGCCTAAAGATTTTTTTGGCACTAGTAATCTATGGCTTCTGTAGTGGAAGTGTGCTAATTTTTTCCAGTCTTCAGTTGTTCCCTCCTCTATGCGCATCTCTTTGATGATGCTGCATTCTTTAGCAGGCTCATTTGGGTAATATTTGACCGTTACCTCTTTCCCAAACCTTTTATGAATATGAACGCTTGGGTTTAAATCATCAAATAGGTCCATGTGGGTTGTTGCAGCTATAATAGCCTTTCCAAGTTTTCTTGCCAGTTTCTGAATGTTAAATGCGACAATCTTAGCGGCATCCCTATCAAGTGTTGAGCAGAACTCATCCGCTATCCAGAACTGTGCTCCACTCTCAATCATTTTAGCAATCTTATACCTATACTTCTGTCCATCACTTAGGTGTTCATAGTTTCTCAGAAAGAGATATGCATCATTCAGGCCCACAAGGCTCAACAATTCAAGCGCTTCATCAAGGCTTTTACCAACCGTTTCGATAATGGGTTTACCTTCACTGGGCCTGATGTCAGCAATATTAATACATGTCCAATCCGTGTCATTCTTGATGTCTTTCTCAAGCTCCTTCAGCAGAACACTTTTACCTGAGCCACTATCACCAGTTATGTAAACTATGTCTCTTGGACCAATCGCTAATTTTACATTATCATAAATAATGAATTTATGCTGCTTGTCAACGCCTAACCCAAAGGCTTCAGCAACGCCGAGAACACGTTCAAAGAGATCGAGTGGAGCAGTCTCATAGCTAATATTGATGATGAATTTACCAGTCTTAACATCAAACTTCCTTATAACACTCTTTATTTCGAAATGCTCGATTCATAATAATAAATGCGCCGTGCCGTGGGCGCAGCCAGCCGCACCAGTATCGACAAGAAATTCGAGACTCTTGAAGCGTTTTGGATCATCTGGGTTAAAGACCTTAGCGTTAATATATACAAATTCCTCTCCACCAATCTTCTTAATATGAAACCTTTTAACCCTCATTTTCAGAACCCCTCTGTAAGCTTCCCCTGCCACGTGGGTCACATAATATTTCGCCGACCTCAACATTTGGAATGGCTCCGAGGTGAACCCTTCCACTAAACATCCTAGAAATGTAGTCTATTAGCTTGCTTCTGCTGAGCCTATTAATCGTCTCAGCCTTAAATCTGTCTGTATAGGCGGTCTTAAGGATAAGCCTTCTAGCAACTTTCCTCTGCCTTGTCTCAAAACTACGCTTATGCAGCATAGAGATTATCACCACTAGCTCCACACTCCTGCCAGCCTAGGCAGGGGCGGAGGATAAATACTACTAGACTTAATGGTGCTCAGTTAGGCCATATTGGGACATCTTCTTCTCATTCAGGTATCTTCGTAGGGCCTCTTTGATGATCTCTGCACGGCTCGTGTAACTATACTCTCCAATTAGCTTACCGATCTCCTTGATGAGGGTTCTTGGAAGGCTCACTAAGATGTAGCCTCTTTCTTTATTCCTCATATATTCTCCACTAATTCTACTATTAAAGGAACATATAAGTTTTTGGCGCATAAATGCATCATAGATGACGAATAAAGACTTAAATGCATTAAATAAGGATCTATAAAGTAATAAGCGTGGTGAAATCTCATGTGGAAAATCGGGCAAATCACGGGTTTAATTATATTCCTAGCTGGAGTAGCTCTTCTAGCATTCACGTATTTTCTCGGGTACTCATTGTTGACTAATAGGGAGATGCTCGCTTGGTATGCTAATCTAATTCCACTCCCCACGCTAAATGGAGGGAAACAAACCAACATATTAATCAGTATTATAGCAGCACCCCTTGCTGGGCTCGCCTCATATGTAGTTCCAATATTAATCTTATTTGTTCTAGGCTACATAACCTCAAAGATAGTCTCCAATGGAATACAAGTATGGAGAACTAAACCGGAAACAGAAGAGAAAAAAGGAGCTAGTGAAGTACAAGCCCAGCATGGACTCTCCTAGATCTTCCTATCTGCAATTGTAAGGTACATTCCTAGGGGAGAGAATTCATAATCTTCCCTTAATAATGTGAAAATTTATATTCAAATAAGACGTAACTATTAACGAAACTTTAAATATTAGAAGGTAATTTAATGAGAAAACTGTAAAATTTGAGAAAATTAGTTATGGTGCAGGTGCAATTATTATTTTCACAATATCTCTTGGCGTGACAGTAATAATCTATGCTGGAGGTTTTCTCATATTTGATCCATTGAATCTAATTGCATGTATCATCAGCCCTCTTGGAGCTTATACCATAATCTATGCTTTAAAGACTCAAAGAGACTACTTATATTATTTGAGCTTGGGATTAATAGTGTTCATCATAGGGTTATCCTTCGCCCTTTATAGACTCGTAAATGTAATAGTGTTATTTGGTTTATTGCTTGTCCTTCTCGCAGTTTTGGTTTTATTTGAATATTGGAGGAGGGGAGATGATCGAAGAGAGGAAAATAGAAAGTTTGGAGAAGGTTCGTGAAGAAAGAGGGCTACTAGAAAGGATAATTGGTTATATTCCCGGGTATCGTGGGTACAAGGAGAAGGAGTTGCGGAGGGAGAGCGATAGGCTTGTTAGAATGGATGTTGCCAATAGACTTAAGGCCGCAAAAGATTTGCTTAGAAAGAAACTTGCAAATCCAGCCGTCCTCCAAAAGGTTTCAAGTGACGATATGTGGATGCTCGATAGCCTAATGTCCCGATTAGATAGGGTGATACAGCGCATAGATAGGGCTGTGGCTGGCTACTCTGGCATGTTTGATGCAATTAAGGTTAGGGAAGATAAGCTTGACGCAGCAATCCAGCTCGATCTAAGCCTTATAGAGAGAGCTGATTCCCTAAAAGCTAGCGCAGAGGCGTTCGCCAAGACCGTGCCCGGAGAAGATGAGTGGAAGAAGTATATGGAGAGTTTAGTCTTAAAGATTGAGGAGATGGATAATCTAATTGATAGGAGGATAGAAATATTTAGGGGGCTAACAAGCTAAATGCTATTTCCACATGTAGGAGTGGTTTATGATGCCTAAGGTTATCGAGTGAGTTGGCGCAGGAGAAGGCGATATAGTCTGGAGGTATCCAAGAGAGGATATTGCTTGGGGCGATAACCTAATAGTCCATGAGTATGAGGCAGCTGTCTTCTTCCGGGATGGAAAGGCCTATGATGTCTTCAGGGCTGGGAGACACGTCTTAACAACCGCAAATTTACCCCTACTCACAAAGGTTCTATCAGTCTTAGCCGGCTTTGATAAGGTGCCATTCAGAGTAACCGTAATATTTGTCTCGCTGAAACAGTTCCAAGGGAGATTTGGAGCTCAGGGCCAAACCAAGGAGCTAGCCCCCTTAAAATTTTATGGTAGTTTCTGGTTTAGGATTGAGGAGCCAAACCTCTTCGTGAATGAGGTTGTTGGGAGTCAGGGCGTGTATACGACAAGTGGGCTTCAGGAATTCCTAAGAGGATACTTCAATGAGAAGTTAATTGATATTCTAAGCCAATATTCATTAGCCGAGGTCTATGGTAAGCTCGATGAAACCAGCTTTCTGGCTAAGAATGCCCTATATGATGCTTTTAGGAGAATATGGTTGGAGCTAATTGACGTGAAGTTTGAGGGGATTGACACAACACCTGAGTGGAGGGATAGAATATTCTTTCTTAGAACAGGTGTTTCAGCCGATGAGGTCCTTAGGATGCAGACTGTTCAGAGGGCTGCTGAGAGCCTATCGAAGAGCCCTGGTGTAGCCGTGGGGGCGGGTATAGCCGTGATTCCGCCGCTCTTTCAGCCCTCAGCCGCACCAGCACAACCAATTATACTATGCCCAAAGTGTAGCTTCCAAAATCCATCAACAGCAAAGTTCTGTCAAAACTGTGGATCACCCCTCCAGGCAGCTGGCTTAACATGCCCTAAGTGCGGATCCACAAACCCGGCTGGGGCAAAATTTTGCATAAACTGTGGATCACCTTTACAGTCTTCTATCAGGTGCCCTAAATGTGGAAGTGAGGTTCAGCAGGGAGCAAAGTTCTGCCAAAATTGTGGAGAAAAGATAGCTTAGGTAATTAGCGAGGAGGATAAACAGCACAGAGTCTAGGATAAAACTATGAGGCTGAGGAGGTAAAGTCTCTTTTAATGCTAGTTTCCTGGTCCTCTCTGTTTTTCTAACTGTTTATAGTAGATGGGCTATGTGGTTCTTCTAGCGCCGCAATGGGGGCATACAGTCTCGGTCTGGGAGAAGAGTGTTCCACAGTATTTGCATGGGACCATCACAATCTCACGGATCACTTCCCTCTCCTTTACAATCGGCGCAGCCGCTGGCTGGGCAACCTGGACCTCCAACACTGGGCTAGTGGCATCTGGTCTACCCTTAACAGCTATAACGCCCTTAATCGTCCACGTAACTCTCCTATCTATTCCCTTTAAAGTCGGCTTCATTGTTATTGGTATTGAGATACTAAATGGGAAGCTTGCTGAGAAGCCCTTTAATATATGTATGGGTCCGCTAAGACTTGGCTTTACAGAGTATAGCGTTGCGGATTCCCAAACCTCTCTAATAACATCCCTCTTCAGGGCTGGATCATAAAAGTGCCTTAGAACTTTAGCTGACTCCGTGCAAATTAGTTCACATCTAATTTCTTCTGCGACAAAGTCCTCATCAGAGGATACAAAGAGTTCCCCCTTAAAATCCCCACCGAGAAAAACAATATTTTCACTAAGATTTAGTTTTAAAGTAACCTTTGGAGGCGTAACCTTCTCAGCCAGCTTCTTAAGAAATGACAAGGTAACTCACAATCACAAAATATTAAACAATATGTTTTTAAAGGTACGCCAAAGTAATTGAAATAATCTGGCGGCGGGCTCAGTTGATTAGATAATCTTCATACTTTCAGTGGAGGACCACTTCCCCATCGCCCGCCACCATAGGAAATTCTATGCATGGTCTTATATGAGGTCATCTATTCCACTAGGCGTTATTTCTGAGCCAAGTTTATTAACAGCCTTTTTTAAGTAATTTTTGGCGATGAAGGGTTCTATTACTCCCGGCGCTGACCGTTAAGTGGATGAAGAATCCATGAATCCGATGAGCCTAATATAATCCCCACTTCTTAAATAAAATTCTCCTCATGAAAAATATGTGATTTTCCTGTTATGGCTCAGCGCTGCGTGAGCTCCTCATCCACTTGCGTCAGTTGAGAGGAGGAAAACTTCATCGCCACTTTAGAGTAGACATTTATTTATATTTTAGGCTGAAATATTAAGTTTTAGATTTAGTTGGGTGGGTAGGGGTTTCTGGGAAACTGTGTGGCATGATTTATTGTCGGGCGCAAATAGCTTGTTTGGGGAGATAACTTATTCCTGGAATCCCATAGTTGGCTGCTTACATAACTGCGTCTACTGCTGGTCTAGGAGGTACGCTACCAGGCTTGCTTCCAAGGGTATTGAGCCCTATAAGTCGAGGGGCTTCAGCCCAACCCTTGTGCCTGAGAGACTTAAACAAAGGCTCCCTGAGGGCAGGATCATATTCGTCTCTGATATGGGGGATATGTGGGGCAGCTGGGTTTCAAGAGACTGGATTGAGAAGATACTTAGGATTGTTAGATCTAAACCTAGATCACGTTTTCTATTCCTGACAAAGAATCCTGCAAGATACCTTGAATTCATAAGTGAGTTCGGCAATAACGTTATTCTTGGAGCCACGATAGAGACGAATAGAGATTATGGGCTATCGAGGGCGCCGCCGCCAAAAGAGCGTTATAAAGCCATGCTTAGGTTGGAGTGGAAGTGGAAGGCCCTTGTGATAGAACCCATACTAGACTTTGATGATGACTTCATAGACTGGGTGCGCAGAATAAAACCATGCATGATCTACGTAGGATACGATAATTATGGAAATAAGCTGCCCGAGCCAAGCTTATTTAAAACAGAGAGGCTTCTTAGGAAGGTAGCGGGAATAGCGGAACTTAAGCTTGGAACTATAAGGAGAGCTTGGTATGAAAAAGAATAGGCTATAAAATTTATAGTTGCGGTTGTTAAACAACATTTTGGAGATGATGATGGTCGAAAGCGTGGACAGCTATGAATGTTGTATGACAGGCTGGCTGATCACTGATCCCGCAAATGTCTAAAACTCTAATTTTCTTTTCTTCGCTTAAAGGGCCCCTTTTGATTGACCCAGAGCCACACGCAAAATTGAATTAATAAGTTTGATTTGTTTTTAAGGTAAAGTGAAGCGGGGATGCTGGGAGACCTCCATCAAAATGTTAGGATCCTCCTGCTGACGACCTCGATCATGAGCCTATCCTTCGGGCTGTCCTATCCCTATCTCTCAGAGTACATCTATGGTATCTCTGGAAGCGCCTCAATGATCGGGACCATAATATCCACGCGGAGCGCCGTCTGCATCCTAGCTCTCATTTTAGGTGGATATTTGGGCGATAAGCTTGGGAGGAAGCGGACCACTGGAATTGGAACAATACTTCTGGGGGTAGCCCAGCTTATATATGCATCAGCTTTGGGAACCCAAGGGCTATTCGCCGCAGCTATCTGTGAGGGGCTTTCCGCAATCTACTTCCCATCCTTTAACGCCATAATCATGGATACGACGGCGCAAGATCATCTAACAAGGGTATTCACATTATCTTTTATAGTTGAACATATTCCATATACACTCACGCCGGTTCTGGGCGGATTTATGAGAGATTCTTATGGAATATTGGGCCTCAGGTGGGGTTTTGTAGCGTGTGGAGTGGCCACAGTTATTATGGGCTTAGTAAGAGTTAGACTTCTATCCGAGACTATAAGTGGGAGTGGGAGAGTTAATCTAAAGATTCTTTGGGAAGCATATAGGAGTCTTCCAAGAGATTTCCTTGACATTAAGAGAAAGGTTCGGCAACTTGTTCTCCTTCGTAGCTTCTGCCTAATCACGGCAATCTCCATCTTCTATTACTTTGCAGTCCTCTACGCAACCAGGTATACACAGGCACTATCATTTACTGAGTGGGGGTTGATCACAGCTATAGCTTCATTCTTCACCCTATTATCTTTACCATTATCAAATATCATCGGAGGGTCGAGACTGATACCATTATACTCCTGTCTAATATTTATTGAGGGGCTGGCGGTCGCTGTCTTCATAATCCAAATAAAATTAACCATCGCCATCTCAATAATCCTCCTTAACATTTGTGGGGCCGTGACATATGCCATTGAGAGGGGGGTTATTGCAAGAGAAACTGAAAGAGGTGTGAGGGCTAGGGCTGAAACTTTCATGATCCTTTCATATTATCTCGGGGATGCTCTCGGCTCTTACATTGGAGGCATAGTATACGCCCTATACCCACCAATAGTATTCCCCACAGCCTTCATGCTACTAGTAATTGGATCGATATTCGGCTTCATAACGCTCAAAAACAGTTAGGGAAAAGATTATTAGCACTTTAAATCTAGCTATGGTATTGTAAATTCTGCTGAGGCCATTACAGGATTTTTGCTACCCTCAAGCTGCCCCGTTATGATGACCTTATATGTTCCATGGATCAGCGCTCCCATCTGAATTACAATAGTTTTGTCCTCCCCGGGCCTCAGCCATGTTAAGACTTGGGCTGCTATAGGTCTATAGATGGGCACCCAGAAGCCAGCAACCTTCCTCTCAATGACTATTCCATAGGCTGAATTCGGGAAAACTACTGCTTCATCACCAACATTTTCAATGCTCACGTTCACTAAACATCGCCCTCCGACCATCTCAACATTAACGCTAAGTCTCAGCATATGATCTGTTATCGGCGCTGGAACTATGATTGGCTCTAATGGAACTATTAGCACAGCCCTTATATACACTGTATTGTTTTCAACCACCACTCTGCCGATAACTATTATCCTATCGCCATCCAGGATCAAAGGTTTGCGGGCGATTCCCATACGCCATCCCCCAACAACGTATATCCAGCCGGTCTCATCAGCAAGAATCCACCAATTCGCCGCAGGCGGCTCACAAGTAGGTCCCTGAAGATCCTCAGGTGGTCTCTGCCCACAGTATATCCCCTCGACCCTAACCATCTTTTCCGCAAAGGCAGAAGCATTCGTGAGAATCTCACCTACTTTAACTCCTCTAAGGAGCTTCTTCAGAAATATCTCCCTAACTTCTCGGAGTATCTTACCTATATCTCTGAGATCTCCAATGATCTCTTTGATAACATTCCTAATTTCCCCCGGCTCTGCGCTCTTAACCCTGCTAACTAAATTCCTTATTATTTGGTCGATATCTTTGAGACCTAGCCCCTCAAGAACTTCAGTCTCATTTAATCCCTCCTCCCTAATTCTCCAAGCGAATTCATTGCAAATATGCCCAAAGCCGCGTATGAACTTCTCAGCCCTTACCTGGATCATATTCTCGGCCCTATGCCTTAGTTTGACAAGCGCCTTCGATATGAGTCGATTAGCCTCCCCAAGCTTATGTGCCGCCTCAGAAACATTCCCCTGTTCTAAGAGTGGGCTCACCCCATTTAATAGGCTCTTAGCCTCACTTAGCAGATCTTCAACCTCGGAGGCATTTGGTAGAGACCTTATGCGCTCTATCCTCTCAAGTGATCTATTAGCTGCAACTAGGAGCTCCTGAGCAATAAGCTCAGGAGCTCTCTCAGGTTCGATTGGTGTAACGCCAGCCTCACAGAGAATTCTATGGATCCCGACAAATGCCTCCTTAAAAAGTCTCATAGCCTCAATAGCTTTCTCAATGGCCCCGGCGTAATCCTTACTTTCGAGTAAGCTCTTAGCCTCACTTAGGATAGATGAGCCCTCTTCTTTGAGGGCGATCATCTCGTTGAAGGTCACATTAAGCCCAGCATCAGCGATCTCCTTCATAATTGTCTCATTTCCTAAGACCATTTCTATTAAAGTGTTGACTCTCGCCTCAGCCTTAGCGGCAACATTTATCAGAGCATCCGCCTTTAACTTATTCTCTAGGCCGCTTCTAACTACTTCTGGTAGACCCATAGCTAAAGCTTGCGCAGCCACTGAGGATAGTATCATTAAGGTAGCCACTACCACTAGACTTAAAGCCTTTGATCTCATACATATTCACCGAACATTAATTTGCGAGAAGCCTAAGATAAGGAACCCTATGAAACGCCGCATTTCACAAGTCTAATTCTAGCATATTCTCGGTATGGGGTCTCCTATTGGCCTTGGTATAATTCGCCTCCCGCCGATAATTGTCTCCATAACTACGCCACTAAACTTGTCTGATACCTCGCCAATTATCTCTGCATCCTTCCCCTCAGTTGTGCTCTTAAGGAAATCCAGGACTTCCTCAGCCTTCTCCTTAACAACTCCTATGACAACCTTACCCTCATTACCTATCTCAAGCGGGTCTAGACCGAGCATCTCACATGCAGCCCTAACAGGCTCCCTTATCGGAATCTCATCTTCATAAATTAGTATTCCGATGCCCGACTTCTCAGCGAACTCGTTTAGGGCGTCTGCCAAGCCTCCTCTGGTAGGATCCTTCATAGATACTATACCGCCAACCTCCCCAAGCATGCGTTGAATCATTTTATTAAGCGGTCTAACATCGGATCTGACATCCCCGCCAAAGTCCAGCCCCTCCTGGGCTGATAATACTGATATGCCGTGATCGCCAATGGTTCCTGAGAGGATTATCTTATCTCCAGGCTTCAGATTGGAGTCGAGCAGCCATCTGCTCTCAAAGCCCGCCCTATACTTCCTAACGACGTTAAGGTTCTTTTCAAGATTATCGGTCCTAAATCCCAGCCCTGAAGTATTTATTATGCAGCCCCCTAGAGCTCCCTTCTCAACAACTTTTGTGTCCCCTGTGATGACTGCCACCCCAGCCTCCATACATGTCTCACGCATGCTTGCAAGTATGCTCTCCAGATCTCTAAGCAGAAGACCCTCCTCGAGGATGAGCCCACATGCAAGCACCATTGGCTG
The DNA here is from genome assembly GCA_038820405.1 of Bathyarchaeia archaeon. GTDB lineage: Archaea > Thermoproteota > Bathyarchaeia > Bathyarchaeales > DTEX01 > DTEX01. The sequence continues at coordinate 3,250 of JAWAXL010000018.1, read as the reverse complement.
AGCGCCCATAATGGCAATATCGTTAACTGTTCCTGAGATGGCTAAGCGCCCAATATTGCCCCCAGGAAAGAACAGTGGTTTGACTGCATGGGAATCACTCTTAAATACTATATCGCCTATGGCAGCTGCATCGTCAAGAGCTTTTAACGGGACGCTTACGCCGGGAAACTTAAGGTCACCAAAGAACCTTAAAATATACTTTCTAATAAAATTGTGCATAACTGAGCCGCCCGCGCCATAGAGCATAGTCACATATTCCTCGCCTGCAGACAACTTTCATACGCCCCACATGGTGCTGATGAACAATAAATATTTAATTTTGGTAATCAAAAGTTTTCTTATGCATGAGTGGGCTCTAGCCGAGGCAATAATCTCAACGGCCTCTGAGGTTGCTGATAGGGAGAATCTCAGGGAGGTTAATACTATAATAATTGCAGTTGGAGAGATGCAGCAGGTTGATAAGGATATACTCAAATTTGCGATAAAGCAGCTCAGGTCAGATAAGTTTGCTAAAACCAAGTTTATTATAAAGACCTCTCGAGCTAAGTTCATATGTAGGATCTGTGGGCACAAATGGTTCTTTAAGAGGGAGGGTTTACCGGAAGATACTAGGGAGGCTATACACTTTGTCCCAGAGGTTGCCCATGCATATATTAGGTGCCCAAAGTGTGGAAGCCCGGACTTTGAAGTCTCCGGTGGAAGTGGTGTTTGGATAGCCAGCATAAAGGGTGAGAGGCAGCATGATAGACCCGAGGATAAGCGCAATAAACGATAGACTAAGTGCGATAGATAGGATAATTGTGGTTGCGAGTGGGAAAGGCGGCGTTGGGAAGAGCGTCATAGCCTCAACACTAGCTATATTATCAGCTAAAGATGGGCTCAGGACCGGGCTGCTAGACATGGACTTCACGAGTCCAACAACACATGTGGTCTTGAATGCCTGTGGTCTAAGGCCAGTCGAGGAGAGGGGTGTGGTGCCGCCCGAGATACATGGTATGAAATACATGTCACTAATATTCTACCTGAGCGATAAAACATCACCGCTGAGGGGCCATGAGCTGACAAGCATTCTCTTGGAGATCTTAGCATACACTGTTTGGGGTAAGCTAGATCTCTTGGTAATAGATATGCCTCCAGGCATAGGCGACTTATTATTGGATCTGTTAAAGTATATTAAGGGAGCAAACTACCTTATAGTGACCACGCCCTCAAAAATGTCCTTTGAGACCGTTAGGAAGCTCATACTGCTACTTAAGGAGATGAGGGCGCCAATTATAGGTGTAGTTGAGAATATGAAAGTGGCCAGCACAGACTATATTAAGCGGGAGGTTGAGACTCTAGGAGAAAGATATCTAGGAGGAATATACTATGATGAGGGTCTAGAGGAGGGTCTTGGGAAGGTGGAAGAGCTATCAAAGACAAGGTTCGCATCGGAGGTTAAGAGCATACTTGGGAAGATTATAGATGTTAAGTAAGCAAAGGCCAAGTATTATAACATGACGGGCGCCATGATAATGGTGAGGAAAATTATTCAGTTGGCAATATATGCGCGCTTTGCCAAGAGACCTATCCGAGAAAAGTTCTCTACACGTGCAGCCGCTGTAGGCTAATATATTGTGGAAACTGCGTACTATTTGAGGATAAGGAAATAATATGTTTAAGATGTGCCACTAGGAGGGTTTCCTTAAAGGCAAGTGGAAGCAAATATATGAAGCTTGGGGCATACCTCGCTAAGATAGCCAAGTCCTTAAGCGAGATCACACTTTACTTCCATAAGATAGAGGAGATTATTGGGGATAACCTTCCAGAGTCGGCTTACACGCGGAGGAGCTGGTGGAGTAATGTTAGGGGACGCATGCCATCAGAAGCATGGCTGACGGTTGGCTGGTCTGTAAAGGAAGTTAACATCGACGAGAGAAAAGTTACATTTGTAAGGGAAACTGGTCGAGAAGTACCCAATGAGAAGAAGAAAGTTCGAAAGAGAGAATCACAATTTAGGATTCTAGCTTATAAGGCAAGGGCAAGATCTATGAGGATGAAAAGATTATCGAAAACGAAGATCGCAATCCTCCAAGCCCGTCTAAAGAACATTGAGAGGCAACGGAGTATGAACAAAATGCGAAGAAAGATGCCTTTAAAAGGGGATAAAAAGATTACTTAATATTTTAGCTTAATATTATTTTTTGTAGTAGGACGGATGCTAGATGACTAAGATTAGAGTCAAATATTTTGGCAGGATATGCGAGATTATTGGCGTTAAAGATGAGGAGTATGACGCTAATGACGCTAGCTTAGCGGATCTTCTCCTAAAATATATACCCGAAAGGCATACTGATGCGGCAAACGAATGGAAGAAAACAATCTTTGCAATAAATGCAGGCGAGGCTACAGTAAATGGAGATAGAGACCCAATGCTCAGGCATAACTATCTAATACTTGTAAATGGGAGGACTTGCGAGATCACGTATAAGCTTAGGGATGGTGATGAAGTTGCTGTTCTCCCACCAGTTGGAGGTGGATAAAAATGAAAGTTAAAATTTCTGAGAGGCTTGATGATCTAAACAGTTTACTGAGCGAGATTAAAAGTTCTTCTAGTGAGATTGGCGCATTAATAGTCTTTATAGGTTCTGTTAGAGGCATCAGCGATGAGGGAGGTAAAGTTCTAAGGCTTGAGTACGAGGCATATGATGAGGTTGCCATAAAGGCTCTTGAGAAGATAATAGGAGACTTGAGGGATAAGTATGGCATAATTGATGCAATCGTTGAGCATAGAGTTGGTCAGGTGGGAGTTGGAGAGGACATAGTATATGCCTTGGTGGCATCGAGACATAGGGAGGAGGGGTTCAAGACTATGATAGAATTAATAGAGAGGCTGAAGAAGGAGATCCCAATATGGAAAAAGGAGATAACTGATAGGGGATCACGATGGATAGAGAACACCCAATTAGCCAAAGAATAGACTAAGCCTTAAAAATAAAACATTTTTGATTATTTAGCCGGGGCCTCCCTTCTCGCCTTAGCCCTCTCAGCCATACCATAATACATTGTCCACTTCAGCTTACGGGGATCTTGATTAAGCTCCAGCTGATTCTTTCTACACTTACTGGAACAGAACCAATATACTGATCCATTATTACTAACATACATAATTCCAGTTCCCGGAGTGAATTCACGGCCGCAAAATGTACATTTCTTTGGTTTAGGCATTCATCTTTAACCTCAACACAATTTTTTAAGAAATTGTGCCATA
>JAWAXL010000017.1:0-23494 GCA_038820405.1 Bathyarchaeia archaeon | reverse complement strand
TAAGCGGATGAAAGAGGGGTTATCAGGCTGAGAGGGATTTGGTCAAGAAGATTCGTGAGTTAGGGCTTAAGTCTGTTAGAATTCTAGTCTCTGCATCTAGCAGTGAGCACCTGTCAGATATATTTGCATTGAAGGAAGATTATATAGTAGCGTTTGAAGTTAAAACTTCAAGCCGTGGGAAAGCATATTTCCAGAGGAATCAGTAAAGAAGATCTTTGATTTCCTGAATATGTTTAATGCATATTCAAATAAGGTTGCCGTTTTAGCAGCGAAGTTCCCCAATAAATGGGTTTTAAATGAAATGAGTAGACATTGTTGATAACTATTTGGATCAGTAAGGATGAGGAGAGTAACCTTAGACTTGAAGCAATTTGAGGGCGCCGGAGACAAACTTATAACCTACACTTTTTCATCTCATTAAAATGGTGAATGAGACGGTTTATCCCTTGAGATTCAAGATTTAGAGGATCTCTTAAGAACTTTAATATTAGCAGAATCAGGTAAAAGAAGGATCTTAAAGGGTAAGATAAAGCATAGAGTAAAGAGCGTATGTAATGGAGATTTCTGCATAGATGGGGAGGATATTGATAGAGCTATTAGTAGTATGGTTAAAGAGGGTTTGATAATTGATTATGGAGATGCCATTAAATTGACGAGAAGGGCGCTAAGATAGGTTCGAGTTGGAGAAGCTTCCTTTATAAGGGTGAGCCAGTACTAGAAGTTGTCGTAGGAATAGCCGATGGATCCATCACAAGCCTCATTGGCGGTGATCTCAATATTTTGGTAGGGGCTGGATGGATGGGAAAGTTCGAGGCTGAGAATAAAAGGCTGATCTGCTTGTGTTTTGTGGTGGTAATGGAACAGCTAGGGACATACTTGACGTTGTTGGATTGCGCCTACCAGTACTTGGAGTACCAAGTGGTGTGAAGATGCACAGCACCGTCTTCGCAGTGACCCCTGAGGAGGCTGCTAGAGTTGCCTCTCGCCTCCCTTTAGAGGGGCTGCCACTTAAGGAGGCTGAGGTCATGAGAGCATTTAGGGAGAACAGCATCTCTACTAGATTATATGGTTATATGCTCGTTCCATATGAGCCAGAGCTAATTCAAGGTGTTAAGGAAGACAGCCTACTCACCGAGGATGAGCTACATAATCAGGCTGCGGTCGCCCTCTACTTTATTGAGAGGATGATGGAGCCAGATACGTTATATATTCTTGGTGCTGGAACAATAAATTAGAGCTATAGCTGCATTATTAAATGAGAAAAGACTCTCTTAGGCGTTGACCTACTTCTTAATGGAAAGATTATTAAAGCATGACGTTAATGAATCTGAGATTCTTGAGGCGATCCGCTCTAGGAGGGCAAAGATTGTTGTGACGCCAATAGGAGGTCAGGGCTTTATATTTGGTAGAGGTAATCAGCAGATAAGCTTAAGGGTAATTAAGAACGTTAGTCTAGAAAATATAATGATTGTTGCAACAAAACATAAGATTAAAATTTAAGCTGCTTAAGAGTCGATACTGGTGACGTGGAGCTTGACCGGATGCTAAGACTTTATATAAGGGTGATAGTGGATTATGATGAGGAATACTTAATGCCGGTTAAATGAAGCGATTTTTCCTGACATATTGTCCATGTATATTTATATGGAATCCGCATTTTGGGCATCTCCTATCCTCTGTAATATTGTAGCGTACGACGCTGAAGCTATATCTTTTTATTAAAATCTCATTGCAGTTTGGACAGTAAGTATGCTCATATCTGTGACCTGGAACATTACCTATGTATGAATATAACATGCCTACGCTCCTAGCCATCTTACATGCGTTCTCAAGGGTTTTTATACTCGTCGCTGGCTTGTCAAACTTATATGCGGGGTAATATCTGGTGAAGTGTATTGGCGTGTCAATGCCGATCTCCTTAATGGCTCTCTCAATTACACTCCTTAGACACCCTTCATCATCATTGACACCCGTGATCACAAGATTCACTAACTCAACATGAAAGCCCATCCTTTTTGCTTCCCTAGCATTCCTCCAGACCTTTTCAACATCTATCCCACCGCAGAACTTTTCATATACCTCAGAGTCCCCCTTAATATCGATCTTTAACCCGTCCATGCCAGATTCCCTGAGGATCTTTAAGGCTTCAAGAGTCATATAGCCGTTAGAGACATAGCAGGCATATAATCCCCTCCCACATCCAATCCTAAATGCATCAATATTCCAATCCGTTAGGAGGGTTGGCTCTTGGAAGCTGGAACAAAGTCCCTCATCACCATACTTTATTGCTAAACTGACAATTTCCTCAGGCGAATAATATTTTTTGTTTTCTGGGCTTGGCGTTCTTCTTGATAATGTCCAATTCTGACACCACGGACATAAAAAGTTACATGACCAAGTTGAGTATGTGAGGGCTGTTGAGCCTGGCCAATAATGAAAGAATGGCTTTATCTCGATTGGTCTGCTTTCAATTGCGCTTAATGATCCGTAAACAAGAGTATAAATCTTTCCGCCAATGTTTAGTCGTGTTCTACAGAAGCCATATTCGCCAGGGGCCATCCTGCATCTACGTTCACAAAGTATACACTCAACTTTATCGCTAGAAGATCTTCTATAGAAGATAGACTCACGCACACTATGCGACCTTAAAATGCCCTCCAATTTTCTTCAAGGATAAAGAGAGAAACGCAAATTAATTAATTTTTATATTCTTTACCTTATCTTTTTTAGTATGCTCTGCGCTTCGCGGGTGTCTTAAAGTTGATGGGTATTAGAATCAAGAATAAAGATAATATCCTTAGAAATGCTCCTTCAGAGATTGATCAGAAAGCAAGAGAGATAGCCCTAAAAGCGATTGAAAAAGCCATTAATGCAGCTAACCCCAAGAATATTATCCGCTCAAGAGTTAAAGTTATAAATGATAATCTTATCATTAATGAGGAAACCTTTAACCTCAAATCTTTTAAGGGGATTTTTATTGTAGGCGGTGGTAAGGCTAGCGGATTTATGGCTGAGGCAATGGAGGATATTCTTGGCGACAGAATAAGTGATGGAATAGTTATTGTTCCACAGGGTACCTCGAAAAAAATTGACGTTAAGTCTATTAGGATCCATGAGGCAAGCCACCCGATTCCAGATGAGAGCAGTGTTGAGGGGGCCGAAAAAATCCTTAAATTAGTTGAGGAAGCTGGAGAGCAGGATCTAATTATATGTCTGATCTCGGGCGGTGGCTCAAGTCTAATGACCTACCCCTGTAAAGGAATATCCCTCGAGGATAAGAGAAGGGTTACAGATATATTACTTAAGTGCGGCGCAAAGATGCACGAGATAAATGCCGTTAGGAAGCACCTCTCAAGATTTAAGGGGGGCTACCTTGCTAAGGCAGCCTATCCCGCAACCATGATAAGCCTGCTCCTCTCAGACGTTGTCGGAGACCCATTAGATGTAATAGCATCTGGACCCACGGTCCCCGACCCAACAACATTTAGAGATGCAATAAACGTCCTAAAGAAGTATGATGCTTGGAAAGACGTTCCAGAAAATGTCAGAGAACTTTTAGTTAAAGGGGATAAAGGCTTAATTGATGAGACACCTAAGGCTGATGACCCATGCTTCAAGAGAGTATACAACTTCATAGTTGGGAATAATAGGTTAGCGTGCATGGCCGCCGTGGATGAGCTTAGGAGGGAGGGCTTAAATACGCTGCTCCTAACTACCTACATGGAGGGTGAGGCTAGGGTTATAGGCTCACTGCTCGGAAGCATTGCTAAGGAAATTATATCCTCTGGGAACCCCGTAAAAAGACCAGCCGCGATAATTGCTGGGGGCGAGACGACAGTAACTGTGACTGGTAATGGTAAGGGTGGGAGAAACCAAGAGATAACGCTCTCCGCAGCGCTATACATAATAAGTATGAGGGGAACCGTCATAGCATCCTTCAGCACAGATGGGATTGATGGGCCAACTGACGCTGCAGGGGCGATAGCAGATGGATCAACGGTCCAACGGTCAAGGAGTTTGGGGCTAGATCCTGAGGAATATTTATTAAACAATGACTCCTATACCTTCTTCGATCATCTAGGAGACTTAATCTTAACAGGTCCTACTGGTACAAATGTCAATGATATAACGATGCTGATAATATTATGAGGGTCTTTCACTAGCTATCTCGGCGACCAATTTTGCGAGTGATATGGCGTCCTCCCCGAAGACTACTATCATTGGCTCCTTTCCAAAATCGCCCTTATGATATATTACATCAGGAACAATCCCAACTCTATTTATTGCCTGCCTAACACCCCATGATATCGTCATTCCTTCAATGCGTTTAATATCCTCTGGCTCCTCAGTCCTATCATAGAATGATATTCTTAGACCCCTACTCTCAAGGGCTCTAAGAATCTCTTCAGAATATTTCAAGTTTATTGCAGCCCTCTTTTTGGGGTCATGCTTCATAATTTCAATTAAGTATCTGGCTAGGTGGCTTGATACTCCGAAGTCGGGGCATGATACTGCCTTAACACGATCAATTACTTTCACAAGTCTACCTGGTATGGCGGCTATATCATTGGCGCTGCTGGCATATGAGAGGACCATAGCTATGTTCATACCGACTTCTGGGACAAATCTAGCGACTCCTGAGGCCAACTCAAGTATATTCTTAGCCTCAGAAACGTTTTTTAGAACTTGATATCTTTCAGTCTCCTTGTATAGCCTGGCCATGGGGTTAACTGGACCGGTTCCTCTGCCGATATTTAGGCCGAACCTTATGGCATCTATGATGAATTCTTTGGCGAGCTTAACTGCCGATACTATATCCATACCTTTAGCAATATATGCTGCTATCGCCGCTGAGAAGCTACAGCCAGTTCCATGCATCGTTTTAGTTTCTATTCTCGGCGCCTTAAGAAGTGTGAGCTCGCCCTCATAATAGAGCACATCAATAGTCTCTCCTCCAGTCTCTAAGTGCCCCCCTTTCAGAACAACCGCCCTAGGACCCAATTCGCCTATTCTTCTAGCGGCTTCCTTTGCGTCTTCAATGCTCTTTACTTTCATCCCGGCTAGTCTTTCAGCCTCAAACTTGTTTGGCGTGATAACCGTGGCTAGTGGAATAAGATTTCTCTTTAATGTTTCCTCAGCCTCCGGTTTTAGGAGTGGTGCCCCCGACTTTGCAACCATAACTGGATCCACTATGAGCGGGAACCTATAGTTTGAGATCTCCTCCGCAACGACCCTAATGATCTCTGCAGTATATAGCATTCCAGTCTTCCCAGCATCTATCTCCATATCCTCAGCAACCTGCCTTATCTGCTCCCTAACTATCTTGGACCTAAGACACTCTACGGCAGTCACAGAGAATGTGTTCTGAGCTGTGACACATGTTATCGCCGTTGCTCCGTGGACTCCGAGAGCAGCAAAAGTCTTTAGATCCGCCTGTATTCCAGCACCTCCTCCAGAATCGCTTCCAGCAATCGTGATAGCTACTGGAACCTTAAGCATCCACTACCCCTTCAAGTTTTAGAGACATCTGGCCTTAATGTGATCCCTCAATATTTTTATGGCGCAGTACCCGGAGCACATCGAGCAAGCCTCTGGAGTGGTTAGCTTAACTCTGCCACGAATCTCAAGAGCTCTTTTTGGATCTATCGCATTCTCTATCTGCCTCTTCCAATCGAGGTTAGTCCTAGCCTTAGCCATCTCAAGGTCCCTGAGAGCCGCCTTCTGGCCAAGCCTAACTATATCCGCCGCGTGGGCTGCTATCCTAGCCGCTACAACGCCCTCCTTAACGTCTTCTAGAGATGGTAGGCCGAGGTGTTCAGCTGGCGTAACATAGCAGAGGAAGTCTGCTCCAGCTAGACCTGCTATTGCTCCGCCAATAGCCGCTACGATGTGGTCGTATCCGGGCGCTATCTCGGTTACAACTGGGCCGAGCACATAGAATGGTGCATCCCTGCATATTGCCTTAGCCAGCCTAACGTTTGCCTCAATATGGTTGAGTGGTAGGTGTCCTGGCCCTTCAACCATAGCCTGCACGTAGGCACGCCTAGCCCTCTCAATGAGTCTCCCAATGGTCAGCAACTCTTTTATCTGAAAGTGGTCTGTTGCATCGAATATGCATCCAGGCCTCAGCCCATCTCCTAGGCTTATGGCGAAATTATATTTTGCAGCAAGCTCTAGAAGGTAATCATAGTTCTTGTATAGTGGGTTTTCCTCGCTGTTATGGAGTATCCATGTTGCTAGGAATACCCCACCCCTACTAACTATTCCCATTAGGCGGGGCTGCTTTACTAGATCTTCAACAATATCTTTTGTGACACCGCAGTGGATGGTCATAAAGTCTACTCCATCCTTTGCGTGTCTCTCTATGACATTAAAGATGTCGTCCTCACTCATGTGAACTATTGAGCCCTTCTTCTTAGCGGCTTCTATGGCAGCCTGATATATGGGGACTGTCCCAACCGGGATGTTAACAGCCTTTAGTATTGACCTTCTAATCTCATCTAGATCACCGCTAGTGCTAAGATCCATAACCGTGTCTGCCCCATATTTAACGGCTATGGAGGCCTTCTCAACCTCAAGGTTTATGTCACATAGATCTTGGCTCGTGCCGACGTTCGCATTAACCTTTATCCTTAGCCCCTTCCCAATACCAACTGGATGAACATTCTCCCTAATAATATTCCGCGTTATTATGAGTGAACCCTCAGCGACGCGTACACGTATATTTTGCGGCGATTCATCCTCCTCAATAGCGATTAAGCACATCTCCTCAGTCTCACGTCCCTCCACGGCAGCTTTCATTTGCGTTGGCACAAAATTCCCCCACTAGAGAAAACAATTATACTAGGATCCCTAAGGAAAATGCTTTACGCATTAATATTTGCTTTTCTATCCCAAACACAAAAATAGTGGAACTCTTTGAGAAAGGTGCAATAGTTGAGGAAGTCAAAGTTTTATTGCCATAATCCTAAGGTGCTGATTCTCTGTTCAATTGCTATCGAATTTCCTAGTGTTTCAGCAGCCCAATTGGACGAAATATATTTTCCCAAGACGGACGATGATGGAGCTCACAATGTTCTAGAAGCCGGAAATATAACTGATGTCTCCTCAACAATCCAGTTATATCACGATTACGGCGGCAAACTTAAACCCAACCGGAACAAAAACTCTTCCATTCATTAAATAATCTTCCTAAGAGAATCTATTGAGTTTAATTGGTTCTATGTTCCTCGAATACGGATAGGTCTAGGAGCCCATGCCCGCTGAAGCATAGCACGATCGTCTTTTTCAGGTTCCTTCTTCTACATTGCTCTGCCTCCACTATTGCCTGCTTTATTGCATGAGCTGTCTCTGGAGCTGGAACTATCCCCTCAACCTTCGCAAATATCCTAGCTGCCTCCAGAATCTCTTCCTGCGTGTAAGCCGTCGTTTCAACTAAGCCCTCTCTAATCAGTAATGAGAGGGTTGGTGCGGCGGCATGATACCTTAGCCCGGCGGCATGAATTGGGGGCGGCACATAATTTCTACCAACAGTATACATTTTTAGCATTGGGAGATATCCAGCGGTATCTCCATGTTCATAGATATATTTTCCCTCGGTCATTTTAGGTGAGGCTTTTGATTCAACAGCAATAAACTTTACATCTTTAAAGTCTCCGTCCCTGAGTCTCTTTCCGATGAATGGGAAGCTGAAGCCTGCAAAGTTGCTTCCTCCACCAACACAGCCAATCATTATATCTGGGTTCTCACCTATCTCCCCAAGCTGCCGCAATATCTCTAGGCCTATAACTGTCTGGTGTAGTAAGACAAAGTTCATCACGCTGCCAACAGCATATTTTACACCATCTTCCCTCACACATGTTTCAATGGCCTCAGAGATAGCTATTCCTAGGGAGCCAGGATGCTTAGGATTTTCCTTTAATAGACTTCTGCCTATCTCGGTGCGGTCACTTGGGCTTGGAATCACCTCGGCACCATAAAGATTCATAAGGGTTCTTCTATACGGCTTCTGAAGATAACTGCTCCTAGTCATAAACACAACACATTTTATGCCAAAGATCGCACAAGCATAAGCTAGAGCGGAGCCCCACTGTCCAGCGCTAGTCTCAGTCGTAAGCGCCCTAACATTCTCCCTCTTAGCGTAGTAGGCCTGGGCTAATGCCGTATTAACCTTATGGCTCCCAGTTGGGCTTAGATCCTCACGCTTAAAGTAAATCCTTGCTGGGGTATCGAGGAAACTCTCAAGATTTACAGCTCTAAGAAGCGGAGTTGGCCGACCTATCCGCCTATATGCCTCTAAAATTTCAGATGGTATCTGAAAGTATCTTTCTGCGGTAAACTCCTGATCTAGCAGTGCCGCTGGGAAGATCTTTGGCAAGAGCCCAACTCGAGAGAAGCTCTCATCCTCTTCTGGATCCCTCGGGGGAGGTAGTGGGCGAGGAAGATCCGGAATAATATTATACCAGAAGTTCGGTATATCAGTCAAATCCAGACCTCCAATGCCTTTATAAGACTGAAGACGTATTCTTTAAGACCATTTAGGCTCTTCTGCTCTGTAACTCGCTCATTATAGTTGCATAACAGCCTAATTATGGCGCTTCCAACGACAACTCCATCAGCTCCAGCCCTTATACAGTTTGAGACCTGATGTGGCTCGCTTATGGCAAAACCAGTGAGGAGCGGTGTTCTCCCAATGAGTCCCTTAATGATCTTAATAGTCCTACTGACCGTTATAGGTAGGAGAATTCCCGTTGAGGCCATTAACCCAAGATAGATAAATGCTGGATCCATCTCAGCAAGCTTTGAGATGAGTTTATGTGGAAAGGAGCTTGTTATGAAGAAGACCGGCTCTAAATCGTATTCTCTACAAATCATCATATATGTGTCCAGCTCCTCCAGATAGTCTATTAATAGGTCTGGGAAGAGTATACTCTCTATTCCAGCCTCTAGTGCCAGCTCCATAATCCTCTCTAAGCCAGTCTTTAAGGCGTACTCGAAGTACGTAAGCACTATCTTATGATCCGCATAGAGACTCCTAATGATAGAGAATGTTTCCTCCAAAGTTACACCACTCTTAAGAGCCCTTTTATAGCTCGCCCTTATCGTCGGGCCATCATATTTTGGTCTAGCAAAGGGGATCCCGAACTCAAAGACTCTAATTCCACATTCAGATAAAGTCCTTATGACATCATCATTGAAGTATGGATCTCCAGCAGTCAAATAAACCATTAACACTTTCCTCTTTTTTAACTCCTCTCTAAGGGAGCCCTGCATAATCCCTCCAACCCAACCATAATACCTTTAACTACCATTATTCAACAATATTCAAATCATGAGCTTGGCATTGCTGAATTAACAACTAACATATAAGGACATATTTAATCTTTTCCGAACTAAAATGTACATAAAGATACACATAAAACTCCCTGGTCCTCAGAGGAGGAGAGGTATTCTTGTATTCGCCACAGAAATACATTAATATTTTCGCAATGTCTTTACTAAAGGCAAGGCAACAATAAATTATAAATTCATGGTTAGAGAAATATTTTATGGGATAAATGCCTTGGCCAACCTTGTATGGCTGCTTGAATCTAAAAATAGAGTTTTAGATAAGCTTGGCGAGAAACTTAGCAGCGAATCTAAAGTTAGGGCGAGTAAGGATAGTCATTCTAGAAGGAAGCCCAGACCCTGTGGAATAACAATACATACTGGCATTGGATGCAATTATGCTTGCACTTACTGCTACATCTATGATATGGGATTTCCAGCTAAGTCAAGACCATACCCACTTAGATCGGAAGAGGTGGTTTACGCGCTTGCATTAAACCCATATGTAGTCCCAGAGAAGACTTTAGCTGCATATGGTTCCGTAACCGAGCCATTCCTTCCCGAAACGACTGAGCGGACCCTCAGCTATATGAGAGAGGTGTATAGGCAGCTTAGGCTCCCAACGCAAGTCTCGACAAAAGCAATCCTCACGGAAGAGGTATTAAAGGAAATTTCTTCAGGAGACCCTCATATGAGCGTACTTGTAACTGTTGTAACGTTATCCAATAGGAGACTTGAGCCAAGGGCTCCACGATCCAGTAGAGAGAATTAGGGCGGTTTGGGAGGGTCTCCAAGACTGGCTTAACGATATCACTGTTTATGAGACCGATAATTCTGGGGATAACGGATATGGATTCCGAGAAAATACTTAGTCTCACAGCCGAGAGCGGCATAGAATCAGTTGTACTTGGCTCGCTTAGGGTCACGGAAAGGATCCTTGCAAACCTTGGCGCTGCGGCGCTGATATGGGAGAGATTAAAAGGAGGTTGAGCAGGCCGCTTAAAGGATCAGAGCAGATAGAGATTAGATTAGCTGATCTAAAGGGGCGGACCAAAAAGATCGCTGAAGACTTAGGTCTCATAACTTTCAGGGCTGCCTGTGAAGCAAATGTCTATGCACATAAAAAATACTGTGCCATATGTAGCATGGGCCCGTGCAATGCTAATGTTAAGCCAGAATCGCTTGAAGATGACGATGTGGAGAGCCTGCTAGAGTACCTAGGGATTAAGCATGTGGGCATTGAGGTGACGGACACTACTGTAAGAGTGATCCTAAAGGAGAAGCCAAAAAGCGATAATCTTAGGATCACTCTAGCATCGACAACATATCGAAGGGCAATCTTAAAATCTCCTAGACCATAAAATCACACTAAAGAGGGACTGCCGTCTTTCATCGGGCCTACACCCTCAAGCAGCTCGTGCCATTCATCACAATCTCAGCAGACGGCAGGTCACCATGTTAATAAATTAGAGCACTAACTTAAGTAGTTTATGTCATTTAAGGTGATAAAATACCCATGAGATGGTCATCAAATTGCGAAAAGGCGCCTTTCAGTAACAGCTGCGAAAATAACGGTTATGTTAACAAATTATTTACGAAAGGATATTGCAGATTTCTTTAATCAGGAGAGAACCCTTACCATGCTTAAGGCAGTTATTTATGCAAGAATATCCACTGAGGATCGCACCGTTGAGAATCAGCTACTCATCCTCAGGGAGTACGCTAAAGGTAAAGGAATTAAAATTGTTGGAGAGTTCGTGGATGTTGGTGTTAGCGGATATGAGGTTACACCTGAGAGAAGGGATGGCTGGCTCAAGGCCGTCGAAGCGGCTAAGCAATATAATGCGGCGCTACTGGTCTTCAGTCTAGACAGGGTAGCGAGAAAATATGATTACCTAGTTAAGGCCCTTGAGGATCTCAGGGCAAATGGCATACAGGTCATAGCCTACCAGGAGGAGTGGCTTCAATTCCTGACAGCTATACCAGACGAAGCTCTAAGAAAGTTAATCTTTGATATTGTTGTTAGGGCGCTAGCCTACGGATACCAGAAGTATGTTGAGAGCCTTAAGGATAAGATTAAGGCTGGAATGGAGAGAGCTCGGCAGAAAGGGAAACACGTTGGAAGGCCATCAGCAGTCCCAGATGAATTCCTAATAAAGCTGCTTAAGAAGTACCAGGGGCTATCAAAGAAGGACCTATGGCGTATAACTATAGCCGAGGGATACAAAATATCGTATCCAAGATTTATAGTCAAAATAAATAAAATATTAAAGGGGTCATGAAGGCGACCTAACCCAACTATCAGTCAAAAGTTGTTTTCAGCATATTATGAAGGTAAGATAAGAAATGTCTCTTAATTAAGTCAATAGAATTTTCATCAGGGCGTTTATATCAACCTCTATCTCAACAGGCTTTGAGAACTGCTTCAGAACCACATCGGGATCCTTTAAACCATGTCCGGTGGCCACGCAGACAACAAGATCATCTGGTTCAATTAATTCATCCCTAGCCAACTTAATTAGTCCAGCTATGGCGGCTGCGCTGGCAGGCTCGACGAATACCCCCTCCATCTTGGCTAAGAGCCTTTGAGCGGCCAATATCTCTTCATCGGATACTGTTTCAGCAATGCCGTTAGACTCTCTAATCGCCCTAATAGCCTTCTTCCAGTTCACTGGTGAGCCGATTCTTATGGCAGTCGCAACGGTCTCAGGACTCCTTACGAGCTCGATTTCATTCATCCCCATCTTTATCATGTTCGCTATGGGTGCGGCGCCCTCGGCTTGTATCCCGATCATCTTAGGCAGTTTATTGATTAAGCCTATGGTATATAGCTCCTTAAAGCCCTTCCATATAGCGCTTATGTTCCCAGCGTTCCCCACTGGAACAATGACCTTATCCGGCACTTTTCCGCCTAGCTGATCCCATATTTCGAAGGCTATTGTCTTCTGTCCCTCAAGTCTAAATGGATTTATGGAGTTGAGCAGATAAATTGATTGAGAAACACATAATTCCTCAACCATCCTAAGAGCATCATCAAAGTTCCCTTTAACCTGAATGACCCTTGCGTCATAGATTATTGCCTGAACAAGTTTTCCCAAGGCAACTTTCCCGGAGGGTATGAGGACAATACATTCTATTCCAGCCTTAGCAGCATAAGCCGCAAGTGAGGCAGAAGTGTTTCCTGTTGAAGCACATGCGACACGCCTCACACCCGCCTCAATGGCCTTTGTTACGCCAACCGTCATGCCCCTATCCTTAAAGCTTCCAGTTGGATTCTCACCCTCATTCTTTACATAAACTTTCTTTAGCCCCAACTTACCCCCAAGCCTGCTACACATATTTAGGCTTGTTCCACCCTCACCTAAACTCACTATCTTGCTCCTATCACTTATTGGTAGTAGCTCAGCATACCGCCAAACCGATAGAACCCTCTCCCTCCACTTTAGGACAACTTCAGACTTCATTAACCCTATATCATACTCTAATGAGAGTAGATCTCCACATCTACGGCACTTATATATAATCTCCCTTGGAGAATATTTTGATCCACAGTTTATACATGAGAGATAATATGGTTCTAAGGTATCCATTTTACTAACACTAATACCCTAACTGCCTATGCCAATTTATTGGTTTACAAGACTATTTAAAAAGCTTTGTGAATACACATAATTGAAGATGATGCCAACCCTAATATGCACCAAGTGTAATGAAGTATTTGAGTCCGCACTACCCTTATATAAATGTAAGAACTGCGGCGGAATCGGCACGCTTGAATATAAGCTTGACTATGAGAGCATTGGGAAAGTTACTTTTAGCGGAGACTTTAACTTCTGGAGATATAGAATTCTTCTACCAAAAGTTAAGAATCGTGCATCTCTCCATGAAGGTGGGACACCATTATATAGAGCTGAACGCCTGGCAAAATATATCGGAGTTTCACGGCTATACCTCAAGGACGAGACGCGTAACCTAACAAACTCTTTTAGAGATAGGGCTGCTTCACTAATGGTTTCAAATATGCTCGATACGGGCTTCATATCTGCCGTTTGTGCATCAAATGGTAATATGGGCGCTGCTCTAGCGGCATACTGCGCAAAATATGGTATGTCGTGCCACATCATAATACCTAAATATGTCGATATTGGGAAGCTTGCTCAAATGATAATTTATGATGCTGTCATTGAGGAGTATGGCGATACTGTTGATGAATCGATAAGAAGGGCTATAAGTGTTTCCGAGGAAATGGGTGTGTATCAAGCGACATCAGCTATAAACCCGCTTACTATAGAGGCTCAGAAGACTATTGCCTTTGAGATAGTGGAGCAAATTGGGGTTCCAGAAGTTATAATAGTGCCAATGGGGAGCGGGGGGACAATCTACTCCATTTGGAAGGGCTTCCAAGAGCTCAATGAGCTTAAGATAATTAGGGGTATGCCAAGGCTAATCGGCGTCCAGTCAAGCGGCTGCTCACCAATAGTAAACGCATACCTGGGCAAAAATGAAATTATTGAAAAGCCTATGACAAGAGCCACGAGCATATTCATGATCAACCCATTAAGGAGGGATCTTGCATTAAAGGCTATAAGAGAGTCACATGGGCTGGCACTTGCAGTCTCGGATCAGGAGATACTTGAGGCGGAG
The DNA here is from genome assembly GCA_038820405.1 of Bathyarchaeia archaeon. Lineage (GTDB taxonomy): Archaea > Thermoproteota > Bathyarchaeia > Bathyarchaeales > DTEX01 > DTEX01. Next base: position 9,523 of record JAWAXL010000017.1, on the reverse strand, counting down.
CAGGAGATAGCGAAGATGGAAGGTCTCTTCGCCGAACCAGCAAGCTCTGAGACAATTGCTGCCCTAAAAAGGCTTGTGGACGAATCCATTATTAATGGTGATGAAAATATAGTCTGTATAATAACTGGTAGTGGGCTAAAGGCAACAGATGTTCTACAAGCCATGTCTAGGAGGCGTAAAATGATCTTAGTAGAGGCGGATCTTAGCACGAAAGAGAAGATGTTACGCATAATAGCTAATAAGGAGACGTATGGGTACGAGATATGGAAGATGCTTGGGAAAACTATGACGAAGGCGGCAATATACCAGCACCTGAATGAGTTAAGAGATAAGGGTCTAATATCAGTTCAGGTAAAGAATGGACGAAAATATTTTATGGTAACTCAGAAGGGTAAGAGGATCCTAAAGGCCATAGAAGAAATTAAAACTCTGATAAGCTGAGGGGGTAGCGAAAGCTTTTAATAGGTATAGTTTCAACTATACCTGAAAAGAAGCGTCTAAGAATTGAGTATTAAAAGAGCATCTAGAATAATATCCTCCCTGGCGATAATGACCGCATTAGTATGCGCCACAACAATGCTCTTCACAGTATATGTTCCGGCAACCAGAGGCCTCTTTAATATGGGAGAGACAATGGTCTATCTCTCGGCAATACTCTTCGGCCCATTTATGGGCGCTTTTGCTGGTGGAGTTGGCTCGATGCTTGCTGACTTACTTTTAGGCTATTATTATGCGCCAGCAACACTCCTAATTAAGGCATCAGAGGGCTTTATTGTCGGCTTCCTATGTAGCCGCAGCCTAAAGCTTAGCAAGAGGGATTGGAGAATTCTAACTTCACTCTTAGGATTATTTACCAGTATATTATTGGCTTTTGTAGGCTCAACCTATTATTGCGGAGATATAGAGTTGACATTGGGATATAGTGTTTTCACGCAACATATTCCGCAGATTTTTTGGTTAGCTCTCGGCATCATCGTAACCTTCTCAATAATCTCAACTAGACTCATAGTGGAGCCCAATGTTGGCTGGATAATTCTCTCTGTCATAACTAGTGGTCTCGTCATGGTTCTAGGATATTTCATTTATGAGGCATACTTTATAGGACCCCTCTTTGGCATTGAGGCGATAGCCATGGTCGTAGGCTTAATAGTAGCCGTTCCAGTAACAAGGATAATTAGAAAATTCTTCGGCCCAAAATCGGTACTATAAGACCTGTTAAACTTTCGCCTGAGAAAGGCTAGGGGGCGGTGATTACTGGTTAGGTAAATATTGCGCTAGGATCATCGCGTGGTCTTTATCATAGGGCTCTAGGTGGATTACTTGGTGTATCTTAAATCCATTCTTTTCTAACATAGCTATTTCCCTTTTATAGATCTCACTCGGTTCTTTCGTGACATCTATGCTTCTAGCTTTTATTGCAAGCATTATCCACCCACCATTCTTAAGGAAGATTTTCGCGTTGTCTACTAGTACCTGAGCCTGCTCCGGCTGAGCTATATCGCAGTAGATCATATCCACCTTCTCAACCAAGTTAGCGTATTTCTCTGGGAATCTTGCATCAGCCAGTATTGGTGACATGTTGGGCCTATATCTGCAGACGTTATTTACGAGCTCCTTTAGGGGTCTAGGAGCAAATTCTATACAGTAAACGTGGCCTTCCTCACCAACTATGTCTGAAACGTGGCTGGCAGTTGTTCCCGAAGCAGCCCCTAGGTATAAAACCTTATAGCTAGGCTTTATTGGGAGCATCTTCAACCCCTTAAGTATAGATGCCGCAATCTTACTCCTATATGGGTCCCAGAGCCTATATTCCGCATCCTTATACTTTATTAGACGCTCTCCATAAACATCCCTTCCAGGAGCAAGATTCTTTGAAGCTATCCTCTTACTCCCATCCTCAAGTATAGCTTGGTACACGCCATCGAACTGCTGGAGTGGTTCAACCTTAACGCTCATAGCGGTCACTTAAAACTACTTCTTACCTTTAGCCTCTTTATCAACCTTCCTCTTAGCCTTCTTAGCAGCCTTCTTTATGGGCTTCTCAACCTTTGTGGGTGTAGGATACTTCTCCTCGATCTCTCTAACCCTCTCCGTAAGTTCCTCCTTAAGCTTGCCTCCTATAAAGCTGCCAGTAAAAGCATCCGTCCTAGCGGCTATAGATAGCTTCCCAGCCAAAGCCCTAGCTATTTTACCCCTAAGCCACTTCTTAGCCCTAAATATTAGAGAGTGCTGGAAGATTACCCCGTGCTTTGGGGGTTTACAACCAGTTTTAAGAGCTCTGAAAAGTGCCTTTTCGGCCCCAAGAACCTGAACTGTACTGGCAGGTAGCTTGGCAAGGTTCTCTAATCCACCGGCTAGGGCTATTAGCCTAGCGCCAAGAGAGGGTCCAGCAAGCGCCCTAAGATTTGGAGCAACCTCCTCCATTAACTCATCCACATACTTTTCTATGCTAGCCCTTATTTCATATAATTGCATAACCTGCTTTGAGAGTCTTCTTAACTGTTCTATATCCTTGTCCTCAAGATCAGCTCCCATTGACGATTTGGCAGCATCAAGTATTTGCGCTATCTTACCCTTTGGGAGACCCTCCTTTTCAAGTCTCTCTTGGGTGAAGTTCCCCCTGCGACCGAAGAGATACACAAGCCTAATGAATGTTTCATGCTTATCTATTAAGCGGCTCAGCTCTGGGAAATGTATTCCATACCACTCACGTATTCGACTCGCGAATAAGTTTAGTGTCTGATCTAAGTCGTCTAAAGTATGAACTGCCTGGATTACTAAGAGATCCCTCTTTTCAGTAGCCCTCTTTATTCTGAGCTTTGAGAGCTCTATTGCTACTTCATGCGCCCACTTAGTTATCTCAATGGGCTCTTTAAGGAAGCCAACTTTGACACCAATCTCGCCCATATTCTCCCGCAGATTTTCAGTTAGGCTAATTAAGGATCTAACCTCAGTATTTACTTTAAATTCATCTCTAATGAGGTTAGCCATCTCAGAGCTATCAAATATGAATGTGTAATTCTCTTTCTTCAGTCTATCTATAAGACTCCTTACTTCCGGTATAATTTTGCCTTGCTCAAGGACAAATAACTTCTCAGCGATCTTAGCGGCATCTCTCTCAAAAACCTCTTTATCGATTATCCTGCCTTCCTCATCTATTGCCAAAATCCCCACAATGCCCGGCACAACAGCAACCTTCAAATGGCTCACCAAATCCCAATTTATAAAGATAGAGAGCAAATATATGTGTTTACTGGAGTGTAATTATTCTGGTAGATTGGGATGGGGGAAGTTACCGTTAATTTAAGTTTATATATAGCTGGTCTTTTCATGCCAAACCCAACGATGCTCGCCTCAGGAATTCTTGGGATGTCCGCTGAGACCTTAAGGAGAGTAGCCGAGGCTGGCGCAGGGGCAGTTGTAACAAAATCTGTTGGGTTAACGCCAAATAGTGGATACTCAAATCCAACAATAATACAGGTTAAATGCGGCTTTCTGAACGCCCTTGGACTCCCAAACCCTGGAATCCATAAATTTATCGAGGAAATAAAGATGCTAGAAGATCTAAAGATACCAGTAATAGTTAGCGTCTTCGGTTTTTCTCCCGAAGAATATGCTAAGGTTGCCGGAATCGCTGCGGATGCTGGGGTTAGCGCCATAGAACTTAATCTATCCTGCCCACATGTTAAGGGGACTGGTGCCGAGATTGGTCAAGATCCAAGAATGATTAAGTTGACCGTTGAGGCAGTTAAAGGAAGTGTCCATAGACCCATTTTCGCTAAACTGACTCCAAACACCGCAAATATAGTAGAACTTGCGGAGGCAGCTGTTTCAGCCGGGGCGGATGCCATAACGGCGATAAATACTGTCAGGGCTATGGCAATAGATATCGAAACTTTTAAGCCTATACTGACTAATAAGGTTGGTGGTCTCTCGGGACCTGCAATAAAGCCGATAGCTCTGAGATGCGTTTATGAAATCTATGAGTCCGTAAATGTGCCAATAATTGGATGTGGCGGAATAATGAATTGGAGGGATGCTGTAGAGTTTATTCTCGCCGGGGCTAGCGCTGTCCAAATAGGCTCGGCAATAGCCGTCAGGGGGCTCTCAATATTCAAGTCTATATGCATTAACCTAGCAGAATATCTTGCAAGAAAGGGTTTTAGGAGCGTAGGTGAGATAATTGGTTTGGCCCATAAAAAATAATGTGCTGCGCGTCACCCAAATATTAAATGTTAAACCTGAGAACGCTTATGTTAAAACGATATTCTTTAGGGATGAATTATGCGCTTTGGCTGAACCGGGCCAGTTCATAATGGTTTGGATACCTGGAGTAGATGAGATACCGCTCAGCATATCATCAATACACCCAGACGGCACCTCATCGGTAACTGTAGCCGTGGTCGGAGAAGCTACTAGAGCTCTCACAAGCATGAGGTCTGGCGATTTAATTGGGGTTAGAGGGCCATTTGGCAGGGGCTTCCAAATTGTTGGTGAGAGAGTACTTGTTGTTGGTGGCGGAACAGGTGTGGCTCCACTTATGTCACTAATAGATAATCTCATCAAGAGGAACATTGAAACAATCGTTATCAATGGAGCTGAAAGCATCGACAAGATAATCTTCCTAAGTAGACTCGAAGAATTATCAAGGTCTGGCAAAGTCAGCGTATATTTTGCTACTGAAGATGGAAGCTACGGAACTAAAGGATTGGCAACAGACGTCACTAAAGAAGTTTTTCGCTCAACGAGGGTTAATTCAATATATACTTGTGGACCGGAAGGGATGATTAGAAATATCTATTATATGGCTAAGACCCACTTGGTACACATGCAGGCGAGTCTAGAGCGGTATATGAGGTGCGCTATAGGTATTTGTGGAAGCTGCGTAATAGGAAAGTATAGAGTATGTAAAGATGGACCAGTTTTTACCATGAAAGAGCTTAGGGAAGTCGAGAATTACCTTGGACTCATAAAATACAATGAAAAGGGAGAGAAGGTTCAGGCATAGAGTCTATTAGGCGCCTTCGCTATTCTCAAGTTCTTTCTTTTCCCTCTCCTCCTGCAGCAGATCCTCAATTCTCCTAAGTATCGACGCCTCCTTCGTTTCAAGTATCCTACTATTTATTATGCCCCGCACCTTTCCGGGATTCGGCACGCCGTAAAGGCTAAAGTATGTTGCAGTTCTAGGCCTACTTACACCTCTCTTCCAACCAAATGTAACTCCAACGGAGCCGCCCCCTGCAGAAACCGCTGCTAGCGATGCATCTTCCCCTAATCCGAGACCAGACTCGGTAATCGGTATAATTGTGCCATAATTAAATATTCTACCCAATACTCCCTGATGTATATGTATATCCGTTATCTTGTCGTACATTATTTCTCGGGCCTCCTTGCTAATAAATTTCTTCATGGCGATAATCCTATAGTTTGTTAAGAAGTACTTGTGACCGCGTCTGTAAATATCCGTCAGAGTTAACCCTATTATTGCGGAGAAGAATAATGTTGCTGATTTTGTTATCGGCTCTGGATACATATAAAATTCTATTAGAGTCCCAGAAATGCCTATAAGGATCATGTAGAGCAGTGGCATTTTGCTAATCCATAGAATGCCTATTAAGAGTCCACTCAGCACTAAGACAACCCAGAAGATCATTAAGAAGAGCACCTCTTCCGGGCTCAATCCTGGTACAATGCTGAAGAGCGAATTCAAGATACCTGCAATATTTGGATTTGACCATACATTTTGATAGAGCCACTGATGAAATATATGGAGGGCTACTGCGAGAAGGGCTAGGTATAGACATACAAGAAAATATCTTAGAAATGAAAGTGGATGTGGTTTAAGAGAAACTTCTATCCGCTCACCATTAAAGGCCTCAAATTCCTTGGAATTAGCCATATTTAACCACGAATAGACATTAATATGCGTAAAGTGAAGATAAGCGTTACTAGATAACTTTCCTAAGCCATATTACTAATGTTTCTCCACTCAGCTGGTATATCGCCTGATGCGCCTTCACATCAGGTCCTCCTCTCCTTATAAATATGGAGAGCGTTTCAGCAGCAATATATTCTCCAAAGAATTTAAATACCTCAGAGAGTATTGGTCCAGCCTCGTAATATGTCTCTATTTGATCCGCTATGTTAAATCCAGCTTCCTTCCTCTGGTTCTGTATTCGCCTAACTATATCCCTAGCAAGCCCCTCAAGCCTGAGATCCTGCGGTATAATAATGTTTATAGCGACAAGTATATTATTCTCCTCGAAAACTTCCCAGCCACTCTTAGGCTGCTCTATAATTTTAATTTCCTCTGGAAGCAACTTTATCTCTTGTCTATCCACTATTATTTTCAGGCATCCCTCCTCCCTGAGAGCCTTTAGGAGTTTAAGCGAATTCATGCTCTCCACAGCTTCTTTAATTCCCAGGAATAATCTACCATACTTCTTACCGAGGATCTCCGGTACAGGTTTAACAATATAGTCAATAACCTTACTTCTATCCGTGTCAAAAGATAACTCCTTTATGTTAAGTTCATCAAGTATCAGATACTCTAATCTCTTTATCCTATTAATTATTTCTTCGTTAGCTATCACTTTAGCCTCCATAAGTGGCTGTCTCAGCTTAATTCCAGCTTTGTTGCGCGCCGCTCGACCGAGACTACAAACCTTAATGACTAAATCCATATCCCTCATAAGCTCTTCATCAATCAGCTCTTCATTTGGAACTGGCCAATCACTATGATGAATACTTTCAGGCGCACTGGGATCAACGCCTCTCATAACATTCTGGTATATTTCTTCCGTCAAGAATGGTATGAATGGTGCCAATAGCTTTATTAGCGTTGTTAGACATGTATAAAGCGCTGTATATGCGGCATTTTTATCTTCGTCCCGCTTGCTCTTCCAGAACCTCCGTCTGGACCTCCTAATATACCATGTTGAGAGAGCCTCAACGAAATTCTCTATGGCCATGGCCGCATCATATGGATTAAAGTCCTCCAGAAAGCGTGTGACATCTTTTATGAGTACATTTAGCTTGGATAGAATCCACCTATCAAGCGGAGATAACATCTCATATGGTACAGAGTTTTTCAGGGTCCATTCATCAAGGTTTGCATAGGTTACAAAGAAACTGTATATATTCCATAGGGGCAGTATAAAACGCTTCTTAACTTCTTCAGCCCTCTTATAACCAAAAAGCAAGTTTAATTCTGGCTTAGTTGTACAATATATCCAGCGCATGAGATCCGCGCCGAGTTTCTCCACAGCCTCATCAAACCATATCACGTTGCCCCAAGACTTATGCATCTCACGCCCCTGCTCATCTAAGACAAGTCCGTGGCCGAAGCATACCTTGAATGGTGGCTCTCCCTCCATAACAGTGCTCATGGCTAGCATCGCATAAAACCAGTTTCTGAATTGTCCTGGAAGGGATTCGCAGACGAACTCTGCTGGGAACCACTTTCTCCAATATTCACGGTCATACCTGTAGCGTATGGTTGAGTACGCAACTATACCCGCATCAAGCCATGGATTGCCAACGTCCTGTATACGAGACATTAATGAACTACATTTAGGACATTTTATCTTCACAGCGTCAACCCAGGGCTTATGGGGCGTATGACCCTCAAATATTTCCCAGCCCTCAACTGCTTTGGCCTTAAGTTCTTCTTTGCTCCCTATAACCTCAAAATACCCACAGTTTTTGCACTCCCATATCGGCAGGGCTAGGCCCCAGTAGCGTTTCTTAGATATCATCCAATCCTCCATGTTCTCAAGCCAATTCAATTCGTGCTGCAGCCCATATGGCGGTATCCAGCGGACTTTCTTAGCAACCTCCATAATCTGGTATCTCAGGTTCTGAGCCTTCTCCTCCTTGGTCAACTCCTCCAGGGGCTTATTAAGTTTCTTACCCATTGATATGAACCACTCATCTACTAGGCGGAAGACTAGTTCACTACCACACCGCCAGCAGACTGGGTAGCGGTGGAGATAATCCTCAAGTTTGAAGAGTAGACCCTTCTTTTTTAAATCCTCAATTATAGGCTTGGCTGAATCGTAGACGTGCAAACCAGTATATTTGCCAAAACCTTCAATGAAGACACCAAACTCGTCTAATGAAGCTATTGTAGGTAAATTATAGATTTTCCCGAGCTCAAAGTCTTCTTTACCGCAACCTGGCGCAATATGGACTATGCAGGTACCTTCCTCCTCTGTTACACCATTCCAGAGTATCACCCTATGGGCTCTTACAGCGCCAGACTCCCTTTGAGCTGGGAGCTCGTCAAAGGGTCCATCATACGTCCACCCCTCCATCTCGCTTCCTTTAATCTCTTCAATCACCTCGTAGCCACTTTCTCGAAGAATTCTATTCAGAGCTGGTTTACCAAGATAGTAATATTCATCCCCATACTTGATCCTTACATAGGTAATATCTGGGTGAACCGCAGCCGCAACGTTTGATGTAAGGGTCCAGGGTGTTGTAGTCCATATTAATAGGAACTCTTTATCTCTACTTCTAAGGGGGAATTTAACCGTTAAGCCTGGGTGGACTATTTCTTTGTAGCCTTCAGTGACTATCTCGTGCTCCGATAGGGCTGTTGAGCATCTGGGGCACCATGGCATAACATCTCTGCCCTTATAAATCCAGCCCCTTTCATAACATTTCTTTAGGAAAGCCCAGATCATGTAGTTATTCTCATCAGAGAATGTGAAATATGATCCACCAATCTCTGGAGAACCAAGTTGTCCAACTATTCTTTCAACGGTGTCGGTTATTAGCTGGTCACTAGAACCTCTGATCGTTATTATTTGGTTGGGGTTTTCTAGCATATCTGCTAGCCAACGAAGGAAGTCTGAATCATTCCAATCCATCCAATAGCCGAGACGAATTGATTGCTCCGTCTGCTTAGCCGCATAGCGTAAAACCCTCTGCTTACACCTCTTGACAAATTCAGCTATACCATACGCTTCTATGTCCCTCTTTGACTTAAAACCAAGTTCCCTCTCAACTTCAACCTCAACCCAAAGCCCTTGGCAGTCAAAGCCATTTTGATATCGCAGCTCATACCCCTGCATTGCTCTGAATCTTTGAAAGAGGTCTTTATACGTGCGTCCCCAAGCATGATGAACGCCCATAGGGTTATTAGCCGTTATAGGTCCATCAATGAAAGAGTAGGGTTTCTTTCCTCTATTCATCTCCATGCGCTTCCTAAAGGCATCCGTCTTCTTCCAGAAATCCAATATTTTGTGCTCTAGTTGCGGCAGGTTGGGTATCGGCGGAACCTCCATGTATATCTTCGCCACACCAATCCCCCCCACAAAATAACTTATAACCCCGCTAAAAGAAGATGCCTTAACCATTTATAAGGTTGCACGGGCAACCCCGTCACTAAGCATCTTTCACAAGAGTAGCATTTACCCGAGAATTTGGCGTCCACCTCTCACCCAAACACCAATAAATAAGGCAAATATAAGGAGAATAATAAAGTATCGTTTGCAGGATGCCAACGATACCTTAATCT
>JAWAXL010000016.1:0-24018 GCA_038820405.1 Bathyarchaeia archaeon | reverse complement strand
TATAATTTTGATGAGAAGAAATATGGTCTTCCGAACCCTGATGAGGATGAAAAGAGTTACCTGAAAGCCCTCAAACTATTTGAAGATAATGTAATATTCGCTGACCGCCCGGTGAAGGATTTTAAGCCCAGTAAACATCTAATCAAATACTATTATTCGAAAGGCTTTAAGATGAGAATAAAAACAAAGAGGGGGAAGAAATACCTATACGCAATGAAACGCGACCCAACCACCGGAGAGATGATGAAGAGCAACCTCAAAATTTGATGGAAAAATTCTTAGACCGAGAGTTTTGCAGCTCTCTTTTGCCTGCTTAAACTCCCTCTCCTGTAATGTATAAAGTAGGAAGGCAGTTTCACGGGCAACTCTTCTTCTGAGATAAAGTGTATTCATACTTTTAGTCATATGCTATAATCGATAAACGCTGTCTTAACCTACCTCTTCCATATGCTCGCTAGAGGATTCTTTTAAAGGTTCCTCCCTCACAATTTCCTTAGTCTCCGGAGTTTTCACAGTTAATGTTGTTTGAATCTCTGGTTTAGAGAGCAACTTCGACTTTCTTATGCCTACGTGGCGTAATGGAGTTATCTTCTTTGCTTCATTATATATGTCTGAGGCAATCTTCCCAAGAACTGTTTCTTGAACGAACTGCTCAAAAGTTAATGTTTTCGCCTTCTCCTCAATAATTTTCCTCATTGTTGCTCTTATTGCTCTTTCCTGTGAAGTCTTTATTCTAGTTAGCGTGAATGCCGTTGCTGCGATCCTCAACCTATAGCCATCCGTCGTTGTGATATCAAATATTCCATCAACCTTAGTTGTCTTTCTTCTGATAAGACTTCTGAGGTAGTCTCTGGAATATTCATGTCCCTTAAATATTGTTAGAGCTCTTTTTCCATCAATATCAATTATTTGGAAATGCGTCTTTAAATATTGATGGGAAAAGTCTTGAGTTATGTCATAAAGTGTCGCCTCAACAACCCTCCCTAATAACTTTCCCGGCTCATCAGCAGGTATGGAGCCTATCTCGATACTCCCAAAGTATGGCGGAGCAACTACAGCATACCATTTTTTACTGCGCCACTTGTCCTTAACACGTGTGCTTTTCGACAAATATCCACCACCGCACCCAGAATAATGAAGATAGAGTTATATTAAAGGTTTGCTAAGAAGAACTAAGAATACTTGTGGCTCTCTCTTAAACTTCTCTAAAAGAGGGGGAAGGATGATTGATATTAAGTTAATAAGGGAAAAACCAGATTTTGTTCGAGAGAATATTAGGCGCAGAAACGATCCGGAGAAACTTAAAGTGCTTGAGGAGTTTATAGAAGCGGATAAAAAGTGGCGGGAACTGCAAACAAAGCTAAATGAGCTTAGGAAGGCTAGAAATGAACTCAGCATTAAAATAGCGCAGAAAAAGAAAATTGGAGAAGATGCCCAAGAACTACTCTTTAAGGCCGAGAGAATACAGAGTGAAATCAAGTTACTTGAAAATCAAGTAGAGGAGTACCAACAGAGGGCGAGATATCTGCTTATGCGAATACCTAACCTGCTTCATGAAAGCGTCCCCTATGGAAAGGATGAAAATAATAATGTAGAAATAAGGCGGTGGGGTTCCCCACCAAAATTCGACTTCCCACCTAAAAGTCATATAGAGATAGCTAAAGATTTAGGTTTAGTTGATGAGGAGAGGGCGAATAAGGTTTCTGGGGCAGGCTTCTTTTACTTTAAGGAGGAGCTAGTCTTATTAGACCTAGCAATACAGAGATTCGCAATAGACTTTCTTAGGAAAAAGGGTTTCATACTTATTATGCCCCCCTACATGATGCATAGAAACCCATATGAAGGGTGCGTTGATCTTGAAGATTTCGAGAAGGTTATGTATAAGATTGAGGGGGAGGACTTATACTTGATAGCTACGAGTGAACACCCGATAGCAGCAATGTTCATGGATGAGGTTTTAGAGAAGGATCAGCTTCCGCTTAAGTTTGTTGGGATAAGCACTAATTTCAGGAAGGAGATTGGGGCCCATGGAAAATACACGAAGGGCTTCTTCAGGATGCATCAATTTAATAAGATTGAACAGTTCGTCTTCTGCCTCCCAGAGCAGTCATGGGAGATTCACGAGGAGCTGCAGCGAAACTGTGAGGAAATGTATCAGATGCTTGGACTACATTACCGCGTGGTTAACGTCTGCACTGGCGACATCGGGATTGTTGCAGCCAAAAAATATGATACTGAGGTCTGGATGGTTGACGGAAAGTTCAGAGAGATAGGTTCTAACTCAAACTGCACCGATTACCAGGCGAGAAGATTAAATATAAAGTATCGTGAGGGGCCAGGTAGACCTCCAAAAGGCTATGTCCATACGCTTAACAGCACGGCTCTGGCAACCAGCAGAACAATGATGGCCATTCTAGAACATTATCAGCAAAGGGATGGAACTGTCATAATACCTGAGGTTTTAAGACCATACATGAATGGGATGGAAAAACTGTTCCCTAAAAAGTAGTTTCAAAAGCCATTTTAAAGTAATTTTAGCCAAAAATATACTTATCCTGGAAGCTTAATAGTTAGCTATGTTTTTATCTATATGGAGGTTGATTAGATACGACTAAATACATTTTTGTTACTGGCGGAGTACTGAGCTCCGTAGGCAAAGGGGTTGTTACAGCCTCCATAGGCAAAATGTTGCAGTTTAGGGGATTTACCGTCACCGCCATAAAAATAGATCCATATGTTAATGTTGATGCAGGGACCATGAACCCATATGTTCACGGCGAGATATTTGTTACAGAAGATGGGGGCGAAACAGATCTAGATTTGGGATGGTACGAAAGGTTTCTAGACATAAACCTCTCAAAAGAAAATAACATTACAACTGGGCAGATATATCAGTCGGTTATCGAGAAAGAGAGGAGAGGGGATTATCTTGGAAAATGTGTTCAAATAATACCACACATAACCGATGAGATTAAATATAGAATACGTATGGTTGCTGAGAAGTCCGGGGCAGATGTCGTTCTTACAGAATGTGGTGGGACTGTTGGGGATATAGAGGGGCTGCCATTCCTAGAAGCTATAAGGCAGATGCGCCTAGAGGAGGGCTATGAAAATACCCTCTACATACATGTAGCTTTAGTGCCAATACTAGATGTAACAGCGGAGATGAAGACTAAGCCCCTACAACATAGTGTAAATGAGCTCCGCAGAATAGGTATACAGCCAGACATAATAGTAGCCAGATGCGCAAAGATGATCACAAAGGAGGCGCTCGAGAGAATTGCCCTCTTTGGCACAATATCTAAGGAGGCTGTCTTTTGCTCATATAATGTCCCAACAGTTTACGAGGTTCCATTAATTCTCGATGAGCAGGGGATGGGAGATTATATATGTAAGCGCCTTGGACTCGTGTCAAAACAGATTAACGTGCAGGAGATAGAGAGATGGAAAAGAATTGTTAGCGCTCTAAAGAACTATAAATATACCATTAGAGTAGCCCTAGTCGGCAAATACACTGGTTTAATAGATAGCTACATTAGCATGAACGAAGCTTTTAAACATGCGGGTGCAGCCTGTAACACAAATGTCTTTATAGACTACATTGAGGCAGAAACATTTGAGGAGAATCCAGAAAAGATCGTTATGCTTAAAAACTATGATGGAATATTCGTTCCATATGGCTTCGGTTCACGTGGCGCCGCTGGTAAAATTATGGCAATTCAATTTGCAAGGGAACATGATATCCCCTTCCTAGGAGTCTGTTATGGCTTTCAGCTGGCCGCCATTGAGTTTGCAAGAAATGCATGTGGATTAAAGGATGCAAATAGCACGGAAATCGATGAGAAAACGCCCCACCCAGTAATCGACTTAATGCCAGAGCAACAGCACCTATCTTATAAGGGTGCTACTATGCGTTTAGGAATACAAAAGGTGATTATAAAGCCGGGGACACTAGCCCATAAATTATATGGTGTAACAGAGACGTATGAAAGACATAGACATAGATATGAGGTAAACCCAGCATACATAGATATACTTGAAAAATATGGTCTCGTCTTCTCTGGAAAGAGCTCTGATGGAAGACGGATGGAGACCCTCGAATTACCGGATAAATTCTTCTTTTTCGCTTCACAGTTCCATGGAGAATTTAAGAGTAGACCTGGGAGGCCAAGTCCAGAGTACTATGGTTTCATTAAAGCCTGTCTTGATAAAAAGCTTGGTAAGCCTAGACCTGAGTTCTAGACAAAAACCTATTTAATCCTCTTGCTTCCTAATCTTAGTTAGGTGTTTACTTTGAGCAAAAGAGAGAGACGTAGAAGGAGGGCAGCACCTCCACCAGCCACAAGCGCTGGGTTACTAAGGTTTTTTGAGGAAGAAAGTTTTGGAATAAAAATAAGACCAAAAATATTAATAGCCTTAATAATTACCTTCATCATAGCATGTATACTGATTAACTTTTTGATATGATGCCCCTCCAAATTTTACCTAAAACTTTAAAAATATTCCTTAACTAGTAAGGATATTATAAATTCACTCAGATGGAGGGGAAATGAAGAGACTATCCCATAGGGAAGATATTAACCTAGCAACTAAGTACTATTCTTCCCTCTTCCAGCTTCCCTCCCTCAAACTACTTCTCTTATTTATTTATTTAGTGAGCACATTATTTGGATCCCTAATCAGCCTCTTCATTAGCTCGCTCCAGAACCCCCTAGCTCAAATAGTAGAGGGTATCTTGGTAAAGAGCATATTATTTGGATCTCTTTTCTTCATTATAACGCTATTTGCAGATTATATGACCACTAAGCTACTATTTAAGCAAGATGTGATCCTAAGCAATTTTAGGAGAGTGATTTTTCTCTCAATTATTTCGTTCATTTTACTCGCCGTCTTCGTTATGGGTAGCTTGTTTTTGAAGTATTTTTGCATACGTGTTTATGCCAAAGTACTTTCTCTTGGACTTTTCGCAACAATATCTTTCCGCCTCCTCATAATAGACACTGCCTCCACAACTGGTAAAATTTCTAGGCTTATATCAGGCGCACTTCAACCTACACTCCTCCTATTACTTTCAACAATTTTAGTGGCAATTTTCGGACAAGAAGAACTCTATCCTACAAGTCTCATTTACCCTCCTTCTCTAGCACTAATCTTTTCTGTTTTAGGCGTATGGATCTTTAAAAGGTCGTTAGACGTGGAGGGGAGAAAGATGATTGGTATACCGTCCATCGAGGTGGCTAGAGCGTTTATTATTAACTGGACTGAGGATGTTAAGGAGCCGCTTGAAGAAATATTAGAGCGAATAAGTGAAGAAAGAAGCGTCTCCATATCAGCACTAATATTTAAAGTAAAAAATACCAATAGATTGAAAGCGATTATAGTCGTTCCAAATATACACGCAGGGCCATTTAAAAATATTGGGAGTAGTCCTCTCCCAAGCATGATAAAAGAGTCTTTAGAAAAGGAGTTTCAATGTATCGTCTCAGTTCCTCATGGAATTTCCGGGCACGAGCTTGATTTGCCTTCACAAGTGGAGTGTGAAAAGGTAATTAAGGAGTTAGTTAATTCTTTGAAGAAACCATGTAGTTTCTCCGAGAGAGCAACAAGGTTCTTTATGGTGGAGAAAGATGGGGCTAAAGTTGGATGTCAAGTCTTTAAAGATTGTGTATTGATGACTCTGACAACCTCACCTGAGACTATGGAAGATCTGCCGCCAGAGCTTTACGATACTATAGTTAAGGGAGCATTGGAAAACGGTTTTTCCTGGGCTATAATCATTGACTCCCACAATAGTATAAATGGTCCACCAAACATGGAGAGATCTCTAGCCATTCTTAGTGAGGCGGCTTATTTAGCCCTAGATAAAGCGAAATATTTTTTAAATGATAATGTATCCAGTAACATAAAAGTTGGTGTTGGAAAACTTATCCCAAAAGATTTAGGGCTCAAAGAGGGGATAGGACCCGGAGGTATAACAGCAATCGTCGTAAATATTGACGGGCAGAGAGTAGCATATATTACTATTGATGGAAATAATATGGTATCAGGCTTACGGGAAAAGATTTCATTAAGCCTTAGAGAGAGCGGCATAGATGGCGGTGAGATTTTTACAACTGATACACATACGGTTAACGCTATTGTATTAAATAAGAGAGGGTACCACCCAGTAGGAGAAGCTATAAGTCATGAAAGGATAATTGATGATATTAAGAAAATTGTCCACGACGCCCTTAGGAATGAAGAACCCGTCGAGTTCGCATGGCTTAACATAAATGCTCAAGAAATTAAAGTGATCGGCGAAAAACAAATAAGTGCGCTAAGCCTACTAACAGATAAAGCATTTAAAAAAGCGAAGAAGAACTCCATAATATTTACTATACTAGGAACTCTTCTAGCAATACTCTTTGTGAAAATTTGAAGATTATTTGAGGGGTTAAAGGAAAATATTATATTGTAGTTGTGTAAAAGATTAGGGTGATCTGAAAGAGGAGTGCAGCAAAAGGAGAAGAGATGCGCTATGGTCGAAGAGAGCCAAGTGATGATTGGAAAGAAACCAGTAATGAATTACGTCGTTGCTTGCCTTACAGCATTTAACTCTGGAGCAAAAAAAGTCGTTGTGAAGGCTAGAGGAAGAGCAATAAGCAGAGCAGTTGATGTCGTAGAGTTACTCCGTAGAGCCTTTATAAAAGATCTCTCAATTGAGAAAATTGAAATAGGCACTCAAGAGATGAGCAGTCCAGACCGACCTAAGGTAAACGTTTCAACAATAGAGATAGCGCTAGTAAAGAAAGAGTAAACACAAAATCCCTTCTCTTTTATTTTTATTTTAATTCATGTACTTTTTTAGAAACCCGATAGTCTTCTTTCCGTTACAATGATCTGAGTTTTATTTCCTGAGTGTAGTTCAAGACTTTTATCAAAACGTTCATTCACCTTTACGTTGAACACCACCACATATTTTCCAACATGGGACTCTGAAAGAAGACATGCATGTTCGTCCCAAAGTACAAGAGTCGCTTTGCCAGTCCCGTCAGCAATCTCTACACGTCTCACTTTCCCCTCAACTCCGCTTTGCCGCCTAAATGTAACAATTGAATAAACTTGTTCAACCAAACCGAGGACATCAATAATCTTCCTTTTATATTGATTTAACTCATTAATTCTTTTTGTGAAAAAAGTTAAAGGCGGATAGTCTTCGCTCATAGTTTCTACTGATTCAATTTCTATTGTGCTCCTTGATCCTGCGTTTAGTATTAGACTTCCCCCAGTCATACGCCTTACAGAGACATGTGATAATCTCACTATTCTGTCTATTAGATTCTCAGGATCAATAGAGATGGCTTTATCATCCCACAATACAACTTTAACAACGCCAGTTTTATCAGTTATATACATACTCCTCTTAGCCCTTTCCCTCCCATCTGAGAGAGTAAACCTTTTTAGCTGAGATATATACGTCACCCGACCAGTAATGGTAACATCACGCAGACCCGAAACTAAATCCTTGATCATCATCCTATATTTGAAATTGGGCTCAATAGTGATTCCTAGCTCAGCGGCTAATGATAAGGCAGCGCTCTCCCGCGTTAAAAATCCACTATAAAATCTCTCCTTCTCCTCGATGATCCTCATAATCTCCTCTTTACTTAGTTCAGGTCTTACGGAAAGAATTTTAGTAACAATGTATTCAAGGGATGGGGCCATACTAACCAATTGAAAGTTAAGGAGGTATAAGGATATAAATATGCTTCAAGAACTATATTCTCGGTTATCTGAACATGAACGCACCTGAAATTATTGCTGTTGGCTGGATTCTAATAACGGCTGGAATAATAATATTAATTACAACTATAATGACGGTTGTGTTTAGGGCTACCAAGAGACAGGGTTCTGACAGGCTTAGAGGGGGAGGTTTAATCATGCTTGGGCCGATACCAATAATATTTGGGACTGATAAAGAGACTGTGAAAGCCCTCATAATCCTAGCAATCATATTAATAGTTGTCATGCTGGCATTTATTCTAATTATAAATGCCCTTTTGGCAACCAAGTTAGGAGGGCTATAAAAAATGGTGAAAAGATGCGAGACATGTGGCAGTGAGACACCGAGATATATTTGTCAGGAGTGTGGCAAGGCCATATGCGAGTCATGCATAGAACCAAATACATGGCTGTGTATAAATTGCTATAGGAGAGGTAAGGAGGAGAGATTATCTCCTCTAGATGTGGAAAATAGGATACCCATAACTATAAAGATATTTTTCATTGGTTTTATAATGACGTTTATTGGAACAATTATTTTAGCATCAACAGTTCTATTCTACGGAGCAAAGGATTCCTTCGGTCTGATCTTCTTTCTCGGACCAATACCAATAATTCTCGGAGTGGGAGAAAACTTAATTCCACTTCTAATTGTCGCCACAATATTAACAGCACTATGCATCACCATCTTCATAATCTTTATGAAGCGCATGAACAAAGCCTTTATAAGTTTTATATAATCCAAAGTTTCTTATCCCCGCCAGATAATTTGATTTTTAATACAATATAGTTACCCCATACCTACACGTTAAGCTGGTAAGAGAGAATAAAATTAAAAAGGCTTAAAAATATAAAAAGCAACTTGAAGATAGCACCAATGTGGGGCCGTGGTCGAGCCTGGTCTAAGATGCGCGCCTGGGGCGTGCGTGGTCGTGGGTTCAAATCCCACCGGCCCCACCATTTATATACTTTTGGATGACCAGCCCAGCCTGAGGTCTTATTTTCTTTTACGGAAGATTCTAGTCCCTCATGCTCGCAGACATATTCGAAGCCTGCTTCTATGAGCTTGGCCCCGCATTCATCTCATATTATTATAGTAGAGGAAGAGGATATCAAGGAATCATAAGGCCCAAGGTGTTCTATATGTATATCTTATGTCCAAGTTTCCACAGCACGTGAGCCCGCTGAGAAAGGGAGAGCTATAGAAGGAAACATTACATGCAAGTGGTGTGGCTCAGGGCGGGTGATCAAGGGCGGTAGGTTGAAGGGGCGACAGCGGTATCTATGCAAGGCCTGCGGAAAGACGTTCTTAGAGCTCTGGGCCACAGGGTGATCTGCAACAAGATAAAGAGAAGAATGCGAGGGCTGAATTCAACATTATTTTGAAGGCCATGGAGACGCTTGACGACGGCTACAGCCCCATCGACATAATATCTTCTCTGAAAAAACGCGCGGGGGATGAAGCGAATACTGCACGACTACCGCGAAATAATAAAAAAGAGGGATTTGCGGGAGATATCTCCAGCAGTCGGGGGTTCAAATCCCACTAGCTCCCACTAAAACATTTTATCAATTTATTTGGTTTGTACTTAGAAAGAGCTGGAAGAGCCTTCAGATTAATAAGAAATGCATCCGTGAAGGGTTAGGATTTAAACTCCGGGTTCTCGGCTGAGATGCTTAGGAGTTATGAGAATTATAAATATGAAGAAACTCCATAAATTCTTCTTTAATCTTATTTTAAACTAGATACTTTAAAGAAAAAAAGAAAAAATGGATTATGCAAATGTGTCACTTCTTTTTCCTGAATCGTAATGCTATGGCGCCTAATATGCACATAACTACGAAGAAATAGAACATGTAGCCTTCCCATCTTAATAGCCATTCCCACGCTATCATTGTTGCCCACCTCTTTTTGCTCGTCTTTCAGATACTTTTACTGCAACCCACCACCATATATTTACGGCCCATGCTATTACCAGCAACTCTATAATCAACCTTACTGGATATGAAAGTTCCATATTTTTCACTCCTCCTTTGGAGATAGGGATTTAAGTATGCCTGGCTTGGTCTCCTTCTTCCATAGGAGTGTTAGGACAACATAGACTATCACAGAGAATATAGCTACTGGATACATTCCACCATAGGGTGGATGCAACCACTCTGGTAACGTGACAATAATAACAGGAGAGAAAATCAACCATAGTATATTGATGATCCATCCTATAATAGTTACCCATATCGCTGCTCTAGAATTCCTTCTCCAACCGAAACCCATCATAACGCATGCAAACGTTGGAATAGCAAATATCCAGACCCATAGAAATGCTCCCAATATATATGGTGTCATCAACGCTGCTCCCAATGCTAAGAGAGCAAAAACTACCAGCAAGATCCTTTCAATTTTTAAGAAATCTTTTTCACTTATATCTGGCTTTATAAACCGCTTTACAAAGTCTTCTGTTATTGTTGTTGCATTACCTAGTATGAATGCGCCTCCTGTAGATATCGTGGCAGCCATCAGGGCTAACAAAGCACCAAGTGTACTATAAAACGGTAGCTGACAAGCAGTCATTATCGTTGCTGGAACAGCGCCTTGAGGCAATGGAAGACCTCTGAGGCCTTCTATGACAGGAGCAAGATTCCCGTAAAATATAACTGGCACGGCAAAGGCCAGCAAGCCTAACAGCGTCCATATGTATCCCCATAACACGTTTATAGTTAAACCAACAGCCCAACCCTTCCTTACAGCCTTCTCGCTCTTAGCTCCAAGAAGCGGTTGCAGGAATGCTTGATTCATTGTGCAAGCAGCTGTATGGCATACAAGTATGGGCAGTATTAGACCAAGTGCTACGACGGCAAACCTCTCAAGAGGTAAAAGCGTTGTAGCCCAGGCGCCTAGCCTTTGCGCTATCACCTCTTCAGCACCTGTCCATCCACCTATGGGCCCTAACCATCCGGTCAATCCAATGAAGCATAGGGCTAGGCCTGCGTAGATTACAAATATATTTATGAAATTGAGAATTGATAGTTGTATGGTCCCTGAGAATAGAACGTAGATTATATATAACACGCAGGCAAAGATTATACAATAGTGCAACGGGAAACCTGTAAAGCCCATTAGTGCGCCACCACATCCGTACATTTCTAGGCTTGATATACCAAGCCAGCATACGAGACTTTGAATTGCGGCTAAAACTCTATACCTTTCGTCGAACAACGTTTCAACACCTTCAGCAAAAGTAGCTGAACCCATCCTTCTAAACCATCTACCAGGGCCCAGCATTAAAAAGGCAATCGTCAGCCCTGAACCCACAACCATCCACCAGAGAACTGAGGCACCCCATATCCATGAAGACTCGCTTAGAGCTAGCGAATTGCCAACTCCAAATGGGGTAAGTGTTAATCCCGCCATAGCTAGCCACCAAGGAAGTGTCCTGCCAGCTATAGTGAAGTCACGTCCAGCCTTTATGTACTTTAATTGAACATAAAGTCCTAAACCAACGCTTGTAGCAAAGAAGTAAGCCAAAGCTATCCAAAGCATTTCATACATAAAGCTCTTTTAACCCCCTATTATAATGTCTACATAACTATTATTAAAAATTTTTCTTATCTTATTTTGTGAATGTTTTGGAAAAAGGTATCAGATTGTTTAAATGTATTGTGAGAAGATGGTTGAGAAGCTAAGTAGTGAAATAGAGTAATTTGAGAACCCGCTAGAGAGGATTAAAGGAAAATATCCATGAAGATACGTTAATGAAGAAGATGCATGAAAACGCGGGTTTAAACCTATAAATTCCTCTTACATAAAGAGCTCCTCTTCTGGCTTGACCGAGGGGATGTTGTTTCGGCTTTTTGTCTTATTTAAAAGCTAAGTTTTTATATCAAGAGGTTTCAATATGAATTGGTGAGCATTTTGGTAGCTCAAAAGAGGGAGTTTGAGGTGGACGAAAAGTATCTTCATGGAATGCTTGAGCCAGAGTTAATTGGTAAGCCTGAGGAAGCCTTAAGGAAGCCAAAGGTTGAGGTTCTTGGAAAAGAAGTTGAGATTTACGACCTTTCATGGCCTTTTGGATCCGATGTTCCCCTCTGGCCATACTTTGAGGATGTAAAAATAGAGAGGATACACTATCATTCAAAGTCCCGTGTGCTAACAAAAAGGATAACCATGCCAATGCACATATCTACTCATGCTGATGCGCCTATACATGTTGAGGAGGAGTTCCCCTCAATTGAGCAAATACCAGTAGAGAAGTATATGGGAAAGGGTGTTGTAGTCTCAATACCAAAGGGAAAGTGGGAGATAATAACAGCTGAGGATCTTGAGAGGGCAGAACCGTCAATAGAGGAGGGAGATATAGTAATAGTTAATACGGGGTGGCACCGCTATTGGGGTGATACTGTAAAATACTTCTGCTATGCGCCTGGCTTCTATAAAGAGGCTGGGGAGTGGTTTGTTAAGAAGAGAGTCAAAGGAGTAGGAATAGATACTCAAGCCCTAGATCACCCCCTCGGGACAAGACAGGTTTGGTGTCAAGGAGAGGGGGATGAAAGAAACCGCGTTTTACCATGGCTTGCAGATGAATATAAGAGGGAGACCGGACGGGATGTTTTAGAAGATTTTCCATACTGGGAGCCTTGTCATAGACTGTTATTAACGCATGGCATAATTGGTTTCGAGAATGTAGGCGGCGACATAGATAAAGTAACAGGAATGCGATGTACCATTATAGGGCTACCCTTAAAATGGATAGGGGGAGACGGATCAATAGTCAGGCTAATCGCAATAGTGGAAAAGAAGTGAGGTTTTATAGTAATTTCTGTCATATCTCCCTACATTTTCTCCTAAAATTTTATTTATTCACTTAAAATTTAATTTATATTGGAGGCTAAAATGGGAAAACCTAGTATTCAAAGGATTGCTGTAATAGGCGCTGGAATCATGGGACATGGTATTGCCCAAGTATGTGCCTTAGCTGGCTACGAGACAATAATTACACGCAGGCGCAAGGAACTTTTTAAAGAAGTCTATAATCAGATAAAATCAAATTTAGAAGTTCTGATAGAAAATAATGCCATTACAAGAGATGAAGCAGAAGCAACCTTGTCTAGGATAAAGTTTAGGGAAAGTATTTCTGATGCCGTGAGGAATGCTGATTTTGTATTCGAGACAGTGGTAGAAAATATAGATATCAAAAAAAGCGTATTTAAAGAGGTTGATGAGGCATCACCACAACATGCGATTCTAGCTTCGAATACTTCCACCTTCAGCATAACGGAACTAGCCTCCGTAACAAGAAGACGTGAGAGGGTTATTGGAACCCACTGGTGGAACCCACCATACCTTATGCCACTAGTAGAAATAATTAGGGGTGAGGGAACGGCCCCAGAGACCATTGAGGTAACAAAGGAGTTGATTTTAAGTCTCGGTAAAGTGCCAGTAGTATGTAAAGACACGCCTGGGTTCCTTGGAGTAAGGCTTCAGGCAGCGCTCGTCATAGAGGCTATTTTGATGTTAGAGCAAGGAATAGCCACGGCAGAAGATATAGACACGGCAGTTAAAATGACCCTAGGTCTTCGCCTCCCCATACTGGGCCCATTAGAAACAGTTGACCTTGGTGGCATGGACACGTTCCTCTACGGTTACACATATCTTTATAATACCCTAGGGGAAAAATTCAGGCCACCTGATCTTTTAAGACGAAAGGTAGAGCTTGGTGAGCTGGGAATAAAGACTGGAAAAGGATTTTACAGCTACACTAATGAAAATATAAAAGCAATAATTAGGCGTAGAGACGAGTGGCTCATCAAGCAACTTAAGAGCATGGGGCTATTAAAGCTAAAGAGAACATAGGCATTAGATATATTAAATAAGAGGGAGTCAAAATATTATAATTTGGTGTTTGATATGGCATGGAATTATAATGATCCGCAGGAGTTTATACGCCGCGTCAGGATGGGGACGCTTCCTCCATTAATAATATCTGTTGCCTTAACGGGGGGCGTTCATGGGAAAGAAGTTAACCCAAATTTGCCAGAAACACCAGATGAGCAAGCCCAGCAGGCTTATGAGGCATATAAGGCTGGTGCGTCTATTGTACATATTCATGCAAGGGATCCTAAAACTGGATACGCTACTCCATCAACTAGCCCAGAAGACTATCGAATAATAAATAGGAAGATCAGAGCGTTATGTCCAGATATTATAATAAATAATACGACCGGTGGAGGATTTGGGCTATCAACGGAAGAGCGCATGAGATCGCTTGAGGCAGACCCAGAAATAGCTAGTCTCAATATGGGTCCATTAGCCTGGAGGACATTGCTAAAGAAGAGGGAATCTCCGCTTACCGGGAGGCCAGAAGATATTTTACTGGACAGTATTTGGCCACCTACATTTTCTTGGAGAGAAACGGAACTTTTCGCTCAGAGGATGCTAGAAAAGAATATTAAACCTGAGCTAGAAGTTTATCATCAGGGTCAGTTCCAATTAGTCTACAATTTAATAGAGAGGAATCTGATCCGCCCACCCTACCTAATTCAGCTGGTCATGGGTCCGCCAAGCTCCGTTTTACCCACGCCCCAAAATCTAATGTCAATGTTATATCATGTTCCCCCAAACTCCATTGTCAGTGTTATAGGCATAGGCCCCTTCCAAACAATTCTTGCAACAATAGCTGTAGCGATGGGATTACACGTTAGGATCGGTCTTGAAGACAACATATATTATCGAAGAGGAGAACTTGCTAAAAGCAATGCTCAGCTTGTTGAGAGAATCGTTAGAATAGCAAATGAGCTTGATCGCCCAATAGCAACACCATCCCAAGCAAGAGAAATGCTTGAATTACCAAAAGAACCTAAAAAATATTGAGACAAAACTCTTATTATTGAGCTGCAAAATAATGATGTATTTTAAGAGGTGGTTAGAATTAAAAAGGTAGAATTGAAGGATGCTAAGCCTTATGAGGCTCCAGGACACTTTGGGATGGTTGCCCTGCGTTTACAGCATAAAGAAACGACTGGCGTGAAGAGCTTCTGGGTTGGATTATCTCATTTTCTGCCCGAAGGCGGTGCTGAAATGTCCGCAGCCAACTTTGAGAGGGTCTATATAATGATTTCTGGAGAGATGACGGTAGTGACCGAGCATGGAGAAGAGCTAATTCTAAGACCTTTAGATTCCCTTTACATACCTTCTGGCGAAAAGCGCTACCTGGTAAACAGGACAAATATGCCAGCCACAATGCTGGTTATTGGAGGCTACCCAGAGGAGAAGTAGTGGAGTTTTGGATGGAGGCATGCATTTATGAAGTTTGGTGTACACCTGCCAGGATGGGGGCTCTGGGCTCACAATTTAGAGCTCTTTACTAAGACTGCGCCTTTAGCTGAGGAGTTGGGATATGAGTGGATTACTATCAGTGATCACTACATGGAGCCGATCGCTCCCGAACCCCTACCGGTTGAGAGACATGCTTCAATAGAACCATTTACACTACTAGGCTATATAGCTGCTCAAACGTCACGAATAAAAATTGGCACTTGTGTAACTCCTATTCCAATGAGACATCCACCGCAGCTCGCTAAAACGGTAGCGCAATTAGACATTTTATCTGGGGGGAGGATGATGCTTGGGGTAGGAGCTGGATATGGTCCAAGAGAATGGAAAGCCTATAGTGTAACGGGCTGGATATCAGATAAAGAGAGGGTAGAGAGAACTGAGGAGGCTCTCCAGCTTATGATTAAAATGTGGACAGAGGACCGTGTAGATTTTCAGGGTAAATATTATAGGGTTGAGGGGGCTGTTCTTCTACCCAAACCCATCCAAAAACCATATCCTTCCCTCTTATTTGGAGCTGGAGGAAAGAAGATGCTTGATCTGACCGCAAAATATGGGAACCTTTGGTTAATGTCTATAATTTTGGTAGGAGGTTTAGAAGAGTTCAAGTCGCGAGCAAAGTACTTGAGGAAAAAAGCAAGCGAGCATGGTAGGACATTAAAATTAGGAGTGGTGGCACCAATAATTGAGACTGGAGTTAAAGTTGACTTTCGAGTTTTTGCCAGCTTCGATGAGCTACCCAAGAAACTTGAGGAATTTAGAGAAGCTGGATGTGAGTACGCCAGCTTGGCTTTTGCACCCCCACAAAAATATATAGACTTAATGAAGAGATTTCAAAAGGAGATAATGCCCAGCTTCTCTAACTAATTGCTATGTAAAAGAAAATTGTACTAGAATAAGTATCTCCCTCATGGACGGCAACTCATCCTCTGAAAAATAGCTACTTTTGATGATCCTTAGATTAGAGCCTGCTATATTAACCTTAATATCATTTATATATGGGCAGGTCCTAGAAGAAAATTAAACCATCTTTCCTCTCTTACTAGCTTTATGGGAGATGTGCCTTTGGCTATTATTTTATTCTTCTATCCCTAATAGTTGCTTACACTTCTTTACACCTATCATGGCGTTGTCGGCCCATTCGTCCGCGCCGACATATTGTTTTATATGTCCATTCACTTTTCCACCCCCAATTATCACCTTAACTTTATCCCTTAAGCCGGCCTCTTTCAGAGCCTCAATAGTCCTCTTCATGGAGTCGTAGCTAGTTGTTAGTAGCCCGCTCATACCAACTATATCGGGATTATAAGTTTTAACGGCCTCGATGAACTTCTCAGGAGGGACATCTACGCCTAAATCTATGACCTTAAAGCCCGCTGCCTCCGCGAAAGCCTTAAAGATATCCTTGCCTATATCATGTATGTCTCCTTGAACTGTACCCAAAACTATCGTGCCGATCGGCTTAACCTCCTTTTTAAGCTTTGGAAGTATAATTTTCATGACATTGCTGAATATTTCGCCCGCGAAGATGAGCTCTGATAGGAAATATTCCCCCCTTTCAAACCTCTCACCAATCACTGCGGTAGCTCTCCTACATGCATCAAGAACTTCAGAGGGATCCTTTCCCCCCTTAATAAGATCCTCCACAATCCTGAGCACCCTCCCCTCATCGAGACTAATAAAAGCGTCGATAAGATCCTCTAGAGACATAGAGTGCACCGATAAGAGATGGTACCCCCATCCTTTAAAACCTATGGCAATAACAGGAGATTAAGCGGCCTTTAAACATGTATTTGCTCGTCCGTACCCCTCCGAGGAGAAGCTACTTTATTATTAGAACCCCACTTCCCCGATATTTCCCATGTTTAAGCATTTTTAATGCCTCATTTGCCTCCTCAAGCCTGAAACCCACGACCTCCGGTTTTATCGGGATCTTTGCTGCTATCTCCAGAAACTCGGCTATGTCCCTCCTAGTTATATTCGAAACGGACTTTATCTCCTTCTCCCACCATAGGTGCTGCGTGTAATCTAGATCCGTTATCGGGGTCTCCTTCCTTATGAGGTTAATCACAAGTCTGCCGCCCCTCTCTATATTCTTTAATGCTTCCCTTACAGGGAGGCCAGTTGGGGTTGTATCTATTGCACAGTTCAGTTTTGATGGCGGTGTATCACCACTCTCACCAACCCAGTCCGCACCCATCCTAGAAGCTAGCTCGCTTGGGGCATCTCCACGCCTCCTAGTGAAGACAAAAATTTTACTGTTTGGGTAGAGATATCTTATGAGTTGGAAGACTATGTGGGCTGATGAGCCGAAGCCATATAGCCCTATTATATCGCCGTCCTCTATGCCCGTTAGCTTGAGTGCTCTATAACCAATAGCCCCAGCACAGAGAAGGGGTGCAGCCTCAACATCGGAGAAAATGTCCGGAATCTTGTAGGCGTAATCCTCGTTAACAACCATATACTCAGCATAGCCCCCATCAGCGTCACAGCCAGTGCCCATAAACCTCTCACAAAGGTTCTCTAGACCCTTTCTACAGAAGCGGCATACACCACATGATGAATAGATCCATGCAACCCCCACACGCTCTCCAACATCAAATCTCTCTGTCTTTGGTCCTCTTTCAATAACTTTTCCAATGACCTGATGACCAGGTATTATAGGGATCTTTGGCATAAGTCTTCCCTCAACCTCATCCAGCTCCGTTCTGCATATTCCGCACACATAAACTCTAATTAAAAGATCCTTATCCCTCGGCTCTGGAGTTGGAACATCCTCATAGCTTAAGGGGTTCTCCTCAATAGGCGCTATTCTCTTAATAACCATAGCCCGCATTGCCATCAACCATACTTAGACCTTAAAAATTGTTTTAACTTTAACAAATTAATTTTTAAGGGCTATTATGTCTAACTATGCGCCATTTAATTCCGATCTCTTTTCTGCGGAGCCCTTTATTCCAGATCCTCAAACCTTTTCAATATGCTCTTTTATGGCTTCCGAGATGAATGAATCCATTGTTCTCCACACTCCTGGGGCAAGACGTATGGCTTCTTTGGCTTCAATGGCTACTTCCAAAGGTATCTTCACATCGATAAGCTGACATTTCAGCCATCTCTTCAAGACAATTCTTGTAGTAATGTAGCGTCCATCAGAGAGTCTTAAGACCTTCCCCTCAAGTTCAAGCTGATAAGGGCTTCATATATCTGATACCTATTTATTGGCTGAATGCACTGCCTATAAATGAAGTCAACATCAAATGGTTCATCCCTAGAATCGATAAACTCAAAGAGGCTATCCTTAAATTCCTCTAGGCTTATCACCTTTTCTCACCCTTCATCTCGACTCTAAGTCTTAGGATCTTATCTCTAACAGCATCTTTAATAAACTCCATGCGGCTCTTATATCCAAGAAGTCCAGCCGAGACAATTTTATCAACTTCGTCCATAAGCTCCTTTGGTATCTTAACGCTGATATACTTAGCTTCTTCCTCTCCCTTCTGCTCCTCAGCCCTCTGAGAGGTTTTAACAATAGATTTTGGCATATAATGCACCATGTTTTCTTTATCTATATGACATAGATGCTTCAAAACATTTAAGCATTATACGAAGAAAAGCCCTCGCATCTAATATATTTTTATTTAATAATTTTATTAAGGAAAGCGAAAATGAGATAAAGAACTACAAATAACGTTTTATTTAATGGTCACAGGAGTCTTTTTCCATCCACGCCTTGTGGGTGAGGAATGGCCCATCATAGGTGATAGATACCGTAACTTTCCAAGGATTCTAAGCGAGCTAGCGGCCTCCAATCCAAATCTCAAATTAATCCAGCCAGATGCCGTTTCGGAGGAGTTGTTGCTAAGGATCCATACCAGATCGCATATTGAGGGGCAAAGGGGCACACGGTATTATGAGGGTGCCAGAATAGCTGTTGGGGGACTTGTTAAAGCATGCGAACTAGTTTATAGCGGTCAGCTTCAGAATGCTGTTGTATTTAATGTGGCTGCTGGTCATCATGCTCACCGCGACTATGCATGGGGTGGGACATATCTCTCAGCGATAGGGCCAGCGCTGATTAGGCTCAGGGAACTAGATTGTGTTAGGGTGGCATACCTCGATACTGACTCTCATCATGGGGATGGTGATCGGGAGATATTAAGTGGAGATCCAAATGCGATTCACATATGCTTCTGTAGCTCAAATTCTATTCAGGAGAATGGGACTAAAGTGTGTATTGACGTTGGCTGGAGCACTACTGATCAGGATTATCTGGATAAAGTCTCTAGGACGCTAGAGATGGTAAGGAAGTTTAAGCCCCAAATAATCATACATTTCTTTGGTCACGACACCTACATGCATGATTATGGATCACGCGGTCTTACTCTAAACTTCTTTCCTAAACTGGCTGAGATGATGTTAAGGTTTTCTCAGGAAGTCTGTGGTGGCAGATATGTGGTGATGGATGGTGGTGGAGCTGACCGAGATGCAACTGAATATATATGGACTCAAATGCTCAAGATACTTTCAACCACCTTCTCCAGATAACTTGAGCATACTGATCGCATGAATCCTAGGAGCATTCCTCAACAATCCATGGCTTTTATGAGGATGAAAATATTTAAGTAAGTCAGCGGCATGTATTCCTTCGTCATTTGTCGGAGAGGATTAAATTGATTATCATCCCCAAATAAATATAAAACCAAAATATATGAGCATTCTCAATGAGAAGGTATTAGTGTCCAGGCTCAATTTATGGGATCGGTATGAGGGGACTAATTAGGAAACTGGGTGGAGAAAAGATATTTGTGGTTCAAGGAATAATCTCTCTTCTACTCCTACTCATAACAATCATGGTCTGCTACTTCAGCAATGCTATTCCAGAGGAGGGAGGAATAACCTCTGCGGCTCTGTGCACTTCAATAGTGCTATTCTTCACAATAATATCAGCTCTCGGTAAGGAGGGTATTGAGGGATTCTTTTATGCATTAGTTGGATCATTCATGGCATGGCTAGCTTTAACCCTTCTTGGATCTAGACTTGCCTTTGATCCAAATATAAGCAGCTACTTCCTAGCATCAATGATTCTCTCAATAATTCTATCCCTCAGCGGAAACCTATATACTATTCCAGAAAACTTAAACATAAAGTGGAGAGAGATTGAAATGAGGAAATCTCTGATCTGGTTCCTCTCAACGATATTTGCTATTGCTGTAAACTTCGCAATAATATATTGGATACCAAGGCTGATTTGAAGGGCATAAAGGATTTGTAGTAATATCATAATTATACAGTAGTCATATTGGATCTAACAGCCCATTAATTGCTTTAGCGTTGGTGGATGTGATGGAATATAATATAGCGACTCTTGGAACCCACTCCGCCCTCCAGATATTAAGGGGCGCTAAAGATGAGGGATTCAGGACAATAGCGATATGTAGGAGGGATTATGCCTTCATTTATAGGCATTTTGGAGTCGCAGACACTATAATCGAGATAAATTCTTATAATGAGCTTCATACTGTGGAAGATGATCTTATAAAATATAATGCGATCTTCATCCCACATGCCTCATTAATAGCCTATGTTCCTTTAGAGACAATAGAGATGCTAAGGATTCCATATTATGGGAATAGGAAGATACTTTTTTGGGAGAGTGATAGGGAGAGACAGAGAATCTGGCTTGAAAAAGCCGGGTTGAATATCCCAAAAATCTTTAAGGATCCATGCGAGATAGATAGGCTCGTCATAGTTAAGTTCCAAGGTCCTAGGGGTGGCCAAGGATACTTTCTGGCTAGAAGTGAGTGGGAGTTTAGGCGAAAAATAGGTGATGCGAAAGATTACATTATTCAAGAGTATATTGTAGGTGTACCAGTCTATATACACTACTTTTACTCGATTATACGCGGCGAGTTAGAACTCATGGGCTTTGATAGACGTTATGAGTCTAATGTTGATGGGCTCGGCAGGATACCAGCAAAACTACAACGTGATCTCGAAATAACTTATACAATAGTTGGAAACTTTCCCCTCATGCTCCGGGAGTCTCTCCTACCGGAGGTCTTTAGGATAGGTGAGAGGGTCGTTGAGGTCTCTAGGGAGATATGTAACCCTGGCATATGGGGGCCATTCTGCTTAGAGACCATTGTAACCCCGGACTTGAAGTTCTATGTCTTTGAAATATCCGCTAGAATAGTAGCTGGGACAAATGTTTTCATGGAGACGTCTCCCTACGCCCTAATAAAGCATGGTAAACCCATGAGTACAGGACGTAGAATAGCCTTAGAGATTAGGGAGGCTATAGAGCAAAATAGATTAAGTGAAATACTGGGATGAGAACGATTATTTTCTGGTGATCTCATTGGTTATTAGCCGGGCCGAGGTACAGAAGATTGTATCCGAGTATAATCCAGAAAAGATAACTATAGGTGTTTTAGGCTCTCACTCGGCTGAGGAGGTTGGTGTTTCAGCTAAGGCCTTCGGCTTCCGAACCGTAGTCATATGCCAGAAGGGTAGGGAGGGTCTCTACGTGGACTATAATAGACATTTATTCGATCACGCAATCCTCCTAGATAGATTCTCAGACATAATAAGAGATGATGTTCAGGAAGAGCTATTAAAGCTAAATACTATTTTTATCCCAAACCGCTCATTCTCAGTCTACGTTGGATACGATAATATTGAAAATAAATTCAGGGTTCCAATTTACGGTAATCGCTTCCTCCTCAAGGCTGAGGAGAGGAATGCTCCGAGGAACCAGTATTGGCTTTTAGAGAAGGCTGGAATAAAAGTTCCTAAAAAGTTTGATAGACCTGAGGATATTGATAGACTTGTCATAGTTAAGGTTCAGCAAAAGAAGAAGCCACTTGAGAGAGCATTCTTCTACGCATCATCATCAGAAGAATATTATAGAAGGGCTGAGAAGCTGATAAAGGCTGATGTGTTAGATGAGGAAGGTTTAAGGAGGGCTAGGATAGAGGAGTACGTGCTTGGACAAAAATTTAATGCAAACTTTCAGGGATGGGCCCTTAAAGACCAATTTGGGGACTTCGACTTCCTAGGATTCGACGACAGGAAGCAGACAAACTTGCATGGCATACTAAGCCTGCCAGCGAGAGACCAACTAGCGCTCAATGTGCCAATTAAGAATGAAGAGATAGGGCACTATGGATTAACAATGAGAGAGTCCCAGAAACCATTAGTATATGAGGCTGCTAAGAAGTTCAGGAGAGTCTGCGAGGAAGAATATCCCCCCGGAATGATTGGACTATTTGCGCTCCAAGGAGCAATAGCCTACGATGCAGACGACCCAGAGCAGAAGAGACTAGCATTCTATATATTTGATGTAAGCCCCAGAATCCCAGGGGCCCCTTGCGTCGGGCCAACCTCGCCCGAGATGCGTAGACTGACCCTAAAGTATCAGAGCTTACTTAGAAGATACAATGTTGATAGGATAGAGAGCCCGATGGATCTACCAATGATAGAGATAAAATTTGCCACAGAGAATGAGAGATTACCCGAGATCGTGACTTAGCTCGGCCTAAAGGAAGAGAAGCTAATGCTAACACAAATAATACATGGAATTTTTAAAAGAGTTGAAGAGCTCAAGTCCGAACTAATTTCATTGACATCTAGTTTAATTAGATTTCAGACAGTTTCTCCGCCAAGTAATACCATAGAATGCGCAGAATTCATAAAATCTTATCTTGAAGAAAGGGGCTTAGAAGTGAAAATATACTCTAGAGAGAAGGAAAAAGCTAATGTACATGTTAGTGTTCCTGGAGGATCCAATAGGACTATCATTTGGCTCGGTCATCTAGATGTTGTTCCAGAGGGTAGGCGTGAAGAGTGGACCCACAATCCATTTGGTGGGATAGTTGCGGGCGATAGAATTTATGGTAGAGGAACAAGCGATATGAAGGGCTCATGCGCAGCAGCCATGATTGCGGCTAGGATTCTGAGCGAGTTAAAGTATGGCGATAGGGCCACCGTAGACTTTTGGTTCACATGTAATGAGGAGGTTGGCTCAAAAAACGGAACAAGGTGGCTTCTTGAGACTGGGCTCCTACGTGGAGACACTTGTTTAATAGGAGACTCGCTCAGCAAAGATCCAGCTAAAAGCCCATATATAGATGTTGGCTGTAAGGGCTACCTGCGTCTACGGTTAAAGGCTATCGGCAGAGTAGCCCACGCAAGCATGCTCTTCTACAGTGATAATGCAATAGATAAATTGGTTAACGCTATTATGTTGGTAAAGAGGGTTGAGGAGTATAGGTTTAGGATACCATCGGAGCTTGAAGAAGCCATAGAGTCGAGCATACAGTATCTGCTTTTAGGGAAGGGTTTAAATGAGGAGCAGAGGAGGGCTATGAAGATGGCGTATCACCATCCAACGGTAAGCCTAACAATGATAAATGGGGGAGTTAATATCAATGTTGTGCCAGACTATGCCGAGGCACTATTCGATATAAGAGTCACACCTGGAAACAGCGTAGAAGACCTAGCTGATTACATTAGAAGATCAATTGATGAAAGTGGAATAAATAGGGCTAGTGTTGACGTTATAAGCCTAGAGGATGGATATTATGAGGTATGGAACTCGGATTTTGCGAGAAGCTTGAGAGAAGCTATCAGAATAGCGACTAATGTAGAGCCAAGACCGAAAATACTCCTCGGCGCAACTGATGCTATAGCAGTGAAGAGGGTTCTTAGAGTACCATGCTTAGGGTTTGGTGCTGGAATAGAGGAGCTCGCCCACGCACCAAACGAGTATGTTACTACAGATGGGTTGTTAACAACTGCAAACATAAAATCTGGTGAATTCTCCCGCAAACTCACATTTTTTCTTTCTTTGTGCAATGTTTAGAATTGTTGGTCGTGGCGTGTTTGACAGAGTCATCCTTGAAGGTTGAAGAGTGTTTTGAGTCAGC
>JAWAXL010000015.1:0-24607 GCA_038820405.1 Bathyarchaeia archaeon | reverse complement strand
GCGCTTCTGAACCTGCCTCGGCAATTATTATGTTATGAACATTTTGATTTAAGTTATCTGTAGATATAAACATGCATGCTTGTAAGGGTAAAACAACTTTCTGATCCTCAAATACTCTGATAAAGTATCCCTGGTCTAGCGCAAGTTCCGCTAAAGCTGTATATTTATCCTTATCAACTTCTATTGCTTTCCACCAATACTCCTTTAGCCAGTCATACCTCATGAGCGCCTCCTTTATGCTCATCACTTCAATCTTATTCTCGAATATCTCCCGAACCACCTCAAAGACTACTGAGTGGTCTATTTGGAAATATGTTGCGGCTCTCTCCATATCATCAGCTATAACACCAACACTTGCTACTCTCTCTAGGATATCTTTTGGGAGACTGGAGAGCATGCATGGATTCCAATCTTTTGCTTCTCTAGCATACTGGCTTATATCAAGATCCGGACCATGTTCAGATGGCTTGTTTATAGCTCGCATCGCTCTATCTTTGCTTGAATACATTTCTCGCACCACGTATAACCTTCATTAAGTATCTGACCCAAAATCTTCATCGGTGAACCGGAGCAAACTATAGTTCCATTCATTAAAACGTGCGCAACATCCGCATCAACATATTGGAGAATAACCCCTAGGTGCGTGATTATTAATGCGGAGCGACTCTGTAGCATCTCATTAATGACCGCTCCCAAAATCCTTATATTCTCAACGTCAACTCCAGAGTCTGGTTCATCAAGCAAGACAAAGTCGCCGCTGTGGGCTAGGACCTGAAGAATTTCAGACTTCTTAATTTCTCCGCCAGAAAAGCCTAAATTTATATCTCTTTCAAGAAAGCTTGGTGGAAACTTAATTTTATTGAGCAAATCATTAATTTTCTTTTCGTCTGGGGATAAGTGCCTTAGTATGTGCCAGAGCTTGACCCCTCTAATAGCTGGTGGGTGCTGGAATGCCACGCTTATACCCATTTTGACTCTCTCGTCCGTTGGGAGATCAGTTATATCCTTGCCCTTAAAGAAAATTCTTCCTGAAACCACTTTATAGACTGGGAAGCCTAGAAGGGTCATAACAAGCGAGCTTTTTCCAGAACCATTTGGTCCAAAGAGTACGTGAACCTCACCCTCAGATATCTGTAAATTTACATTGTTTAATATTCTTTTACCAGACACTTCCACACATAAGTTCTGCACATTAAGTATATCGCTGACCATAACTAAGTCCCTCTTCTCAATATTGAGAGGAAATGCTTTAATTAAAGCATTTCTCTGACATTCTATTTAATGTACTCTGTAATCTCCTTTTGCATACCGCCCTCCTTCAATCCAATAACATAGTTGATCAACTCATCGACGCTCCTGAATTTAAGGTTTAGTAACTTACTGAAGCCCCAGCCAGTACACTTTATGCTTGAGATGATCGAGGCCGCGATCACAGCCTTCATTAAATTATTTGTCTGTTTATAGGCCGCTAGGAAAGAACCACACCAAGTATCCCCCGCCCCAGTAGTATCTATAATCTTCTCAACTGGAATTCTGAGAGCTGGCACGACTTGTATATCACTGTTTCTGCTAATAATTGCTCCTAAATCACCCAATGTTACAATTAAAGTTTTGGCTTCTAGAACCTTTAGAGCAGTCGCTAAGCTCTTTGCATTCGTTAGAGCTTTTGCTTCAGAATCATTTAATATAAAGAAATCTATCTCTGAAGCTATATTTCTGAGGATATCCTTGTTCCTACCTTTAATATATCCTATCCAAGTATTAACAGATATTTTGACTTCAGGCCTCTTCTCTCTAATTCCCTCCACAATCCTTTTAACTCTCAGTGGAGATAGAGGGGAAATATGCACTATACTTTCCGGGCTTAGGGATTCTACTGGAATTAGTAGAGGTGATATTTTTAGGCCAGAGCCATACTTTGCCTCTAAATATTTTGCCTCCCACCGCTCATTATATTTTATGCTAAACCTTGTTGAAGAACCACTCGAGATCTTTATAAATCTTCTAGAGAAAATGTCTAGAACACCTAAAAACGGGTAATCTTTACCTATAACAGAGATTAAATAAACATTATCTAACAGAGTTTTAGCCGCGATGGCTGCGTAGAGCGCGGCCCCTCCTGGCTGCAGGTTAGAGCCGTTCATATTCTGAACTTCGTCAATCGAGACGTGGCCGACGAAGAAGAGTCCATCGATCATGGTCATTGTCCCATTTATATCTCATTCTCTATCTTTTGAGGAAATTAATCTTTAAAAAAGCGTTGATTATGAAAAGATATATTTGATTGTAGTTTGAATTTAGTGGAGCTTGATAGGTTTGAGGAGCAACGTTATTAAGTTTGGCATTGAAAGAACTCCGCACCGTGCCCTATGGAAGTGCCTAGGAGTTACGGATGAAGATCTTAACAAGCCGTTCATTGGTATAGCAAATAGTTTTACGGAGCTTGTTCCGGGGCATATGCATCTTGACAAGCTTGTTGAGTATGTTAAGGCTGGTGTTAGGGCTGCTGGAGGAGTGCCATTTGAGTTTAACACAATAGCCTTATGTGATGGTTTAGCGATGGGTCATAAGGGCATGCACTACTCACTTCCTTCAAGGGAGCTTATAGCAGATTCTATCGAGGTTATGGCTGAGACATACCACTTTGACGGTCTAGTCCTATTAACGAACTGTGATAAGATAACGCCGGGCATGATTATGGCTGCTGCTAGGCTGGATATTCCAGCGATAGTTGTGACAGGTGGGCCGATGCTCTCCGGGAGGTATGGGCGTAGGCTTGTCGATGTAACAGCGATATTTGAGGCTATAGGCGAATACTCAGCTGGAAAAATAAGCCTGGAGAAGCTGAGGATCCTTGAAGAGTATGCCTTCCCAGGGTGCGGCTCATGCAACGGCATGTACACTGCTAACACAATGGCCTGTGTAGCTGAATCCATCGGTCTATCCCTTCCAGGGTGCGCTACAGCCTTGGCGGTCTCATCTAAGAAGCTCCGTATAGCGAAGAAAAGCGGGGAGCGGATAGTTAAGATGGTTAAAGAGAACCTTAAGCCATCTGATATTTTAACTAGAGAGGCATTTGAGAATGCCATAACCGTTGATATGGCGCTGGGGGGATCGACAAACGCCGTCCTGCATATTAAAGCCATAGCCGAGGAGGCTAGCGTAGACCTGCCACTTAGGATCTTCGATGAAATCGCCAGAAGGGTGCCACATCTATGCGATATGAGACCAGGCGGACCATATGATCTACAGGATCTAGATGCTGCGGGAGGAATACCAGCTCTCATGAACGCCCTCCAAGATAAACTACACTTAGACGCACTAACGGTAACTGGCAAGACTGTTAGAGAGAATATAAAAGATGCCATCATATATGATCCAGAAGTTATTAGACCAACAGATAAGCCAGTGCACAATGAGGGTGGCATAGCAGTCTTATTTGGCAATTTGGCGCCTAACGGCGCGGTAACGAAAGTAACAGCTATATCTCCGCGGATTCTCATCCATAGGGGCCCAGCGAGAGTATTTGATTCTGAAGAGGAGGCTATGAGGGCGATCTTGAATCGGGAAATTAATAGTGGTGATGTGATCGTTATAAGATATGAGGGGCCTAAGGGCGGGCCTGGAATGCGTGAAATGCTTGCCCCAACAGCAGCAGTAGTAGGTATGGGTTTGGGCGAGTCAGTAGCTCTAATAACTGACGGAAGATTCTCAGGCGCAACTAGGGGTCCATGTATTGGACATGTCTCACCTGAAGCTGCTGAGGGTGGCCCTATAGCGGCGCTAAAGGATGGAGATATAATAAGTATTAATATACCTAAGAGAAGACTGGACATTGAAATTAATGATGAGGAAATCAAACGCCGTCTTGCATCATGGAAGCCCAGGCCACCAAAAATTTTTAAGGGGTATCTGAGAAGATACTGGTATTTTGTGCAGTCAGCTAATAAGGGCGGAACATTAAGATCCCAACCAAGGCTCTCTATGTTTGGAGAGGTTTTAAATGAGGTTTAGCTTGACTTTAGCTCTCCCCGATAGGCCCGGTCAGTTGTTGAGGGCCCTAGAGCCAATAGCGAAGAATGGTGGAAATATAGTATCTATAATTCATGAGAGAGATAAGCCCGTAGAAGGATATGTTCCAGTAAGTCTAGTAGTAGACTTCCTCTCACAGCAAGGCTTTAGAAAGACTATAGAGGACTTAAGAAATCTCGGAATATCTATTATAAAATCTGAGGAGGTTGTTGAGCGACATAGGCTCATATTTATCCTAGTAGGCAACGTGGATATAAAGAGGGTCATTGAAACCAAGCATGAGGGTATAGATATAGTTAGTATTGAAACTATGATGTCAAAAAGGGGTGGCGTTTCTGTTAGATTAGAGGTAGAGGTACTAGCCAATGGTACTGAAAAGAGCATTACATGGCTCAAAAAAGCCGCCAGCGAGCAGAGCGCCCTATTAATTCCATCGATAGAGGAATATAAGTCCGGAGGTTATCCATGAGACTGGTAATTATTGGTTTTGGATTTCTAGGAAGGAACCTATTAAAAACAATTCATGAAAAGATATCCTTCCTCAGAGAGCTTGATAAAGACTTTATTGTTGTGGGGGTGGCGAATAGTAAAGGTTATGTCTATAGGGAAGATAGTCTGAACATAGAGGAGCTGATTACCATAAATGACCTCTCAAGGCTTCCCGGATTTAAGGCTGAGCCCGCAGTTAACTTAATCGAAAATAATTCATGTGATGTGATTGTTGAAGCAACGCCAACGAACATCAAGAATGGTGAGCCAGGCTTAACCCATATTAGACTCGCATTAAGTAGGGGTATACATGTTGTCACTCCAAATAAAGGGCCCCTTGTCCTAACATTTAGGGAGCTAACGGAGCTGGCTAGAAAAAATGATTGCGATCTTCTCTATGAAGGGGCCGTTGCTGGAGCAATCCCAATATTTTCACTTGTTAGGGAATGTTTACAAGGTGACAGAATAATTAGATTGTATGGGATACTTAATGGTACAACAAATTATATTCTCTCAAGAATGTTTTTTGAGGAAATAAGCTTTGATATAGCCCTTAAAGAAGCCCAGGAGAAGGGCATAGCTGAAAGAGATCCATCCTATGATGTTAATGGTATTGATGCCGCTTGCAAAATCGTTATACTTGCAAACGCACTTATGGGGTGGAACGCAAGCATTCATGATGTTGAGAGAATTGGCATACGTGGCATAACCCAAGAAGCTATAAGTCTAGCTAAGAAAGCAAATTATGCGATAAAGTTGATCGGCACGATAGATAATAAACTTGAAGTTGCTCCGAAGCTCATCCCTATAAATCATCCATTATGTGTTCATGGAACATTAAATGCAATACACCTTGAAACTGACTTGGCAAAGGAGATAACTTTAATAGGTTATGGAGCTGGAAGAGAAACAATTTCAGCGATTCTAAATGACCTTATAACTATTTTGAAGAGAAGAGCACGAAAGATTTAGTATCAATGAGATGGCTTAATATCAAGCATTATTCCACTAAAAATAACGTAAAGTTTTTGTTTTTTCAATTTATTTTAATATAAAAAAATATTTACGAGCTGATGGAGTTGCAAGTCAAGTTAGTTAAAAATGAAGACGCTAATTTTCTTCTGCTTGAGAGAATCATGTATACTAAGCGTTATACACTTTCTCTCGAAAGGATAAGGTGCGTTGGCTGTGAACTCTGTGAAGCGGCATGTCCAAAGGAAGCAATTAAAGTTGTTAAGCCATCTGAATTTAAAGAACTTGAGGGGCCTCCAAAAAAGATAACCGCAACAATTCTAGAGGATAAATGTAACTTCTGTGGGATATGCTCTGAAATATGCATATTTGGAGCCTTTAAGCAGAGTGTGGATGGAAAATCTTTTGTACCTGTGGTTGAAAGCGAAAGTTTTCCGAGGATAATTCATGAGATTAATGTCGATGAAAGTAAATGTCCACTTAGATGCAAGATATGTGAAGAGACCTGTCCTTTATGCCTAATTAACGTTAAATTTGATTCCGAGGGAAAAGTGGTCAAAATTGATGTCGATAGAGAGCATTGTCCTGGATGCCGCATATGTGAATTTAAGTGTCCATATGGTGCAATACACGTGAGAAAAATAATTACTGGAGTTATAAAGATTAATGTAGATATTTGTCCTGAGGGATGCCGCTATTGTGTTGATGCCTGTCCTATACCAGGTGTTCTATCCATCACTGAGAATGGGAAAGTTAATGTAAATGAAATCTTCTGTGTTTATTGTGGGGCTTGTCGAAAAGCTTGTCCAGTTAACGGCGCTATAGAACTTAAGAGAATCTCAGTTTATCACGCTCCAGTTAAGTCCGGAGCATGGAATAAAGCATTGGAAAGGTTAACATCAACATTGGATATGAGCAAGGAGTTACGAAGTAAGTCGTTTCTTAAGGCTTATGATTCGGTTAAAAGATTGCGTATGGGGGGTCGGATTAAAAGATGAACATTGAGTCTAAACCAGAAGATCTCAGAATAGGAGTCTTCGTCTGCCACTGTGGCCTAAATATAGCTGGTGTAGTAAATGTTAAGGAAGTCACCGAGTATGCACGTACACTACCAAACGTTGTCTTCGCTATAGATAACAGGTATACGTGTTCAGATCCAGGTCAGGAAGAAATTAAAGATGCTATAAAGAAGTATAACCTTAACCGCGTCGTCGTGGCTGCCTGTTCACCTAGAATGCATGAATTTACTTTTAGGAGAACCATCGCTGAGGCGGGCTTAAACCCTTACCTTTTAGAGATGGCTAATATAAGGGAGCATTGCTCTTGGGCTCATCCAAGTCACCCGAAGGGGGCAACTAAGAAGGCTAAAGAGCTAATTAAGATGGCTGTCGCGAAAGCCAGGCTCCTAGCTCCATTAGAGCCAATTAGGGTTCCAGTTACACCCACGGCACTCGTTATAGGTGGCGGAATAGCTGGAATAAATGCGTCTCTGGAGCTTGCTGAGATGGGCTTTAAGGTCTACCTACTTGAGAAGAAAGAGAGTATCGGCGGACATATGGCTCAGCTAGATAAAACTTTCCCAACACTGGACTGCTCAATCTGCATTGAGGGACCGAAGATGGTTGATGTAGCCCGCCACCCAAATATCGAAATAATATCCTTTGCCGATCTAGTGAAGGTTGAAGGTTATATCGGGAACTTCACAGTGAAAATTAGGAAGAACCCACGGTACGTTCTAGAGGATAAATGCACTGGTTGTGGCGAGTGTGTCCCCATATGCCCTATTGAGTATCCAAATAATTGGGATATGAACCTAGGTGTTAGGAAGGCTATATCAGTTCCATTTCCGCAAGCTGTTCCGCTCGTTTATAGGATAAATCGAGATTACTGTATAGAATGCTACAAATGTGTTGATGCATGTGGTCCACGCCAAGCAATAGACTTCGATCAGAAGCCTGAGGAGATAGAGCTTAAGGTTGGCGCAATAATTGTCGCAACTGGCTATGATACATATCTTCCTGAAGATGGTAACCTATACGGGTATGGAAAGTACGCTAACGTGATAACGAGCCTAGAGTTTGAGAGACTAATTCTAGCCGCAGGGCCGACTGGAGGACACGTTATTAGGGCGTCTGATGGGAAAAGACCTAAGAATATCGCCTTTATACAATGTGTTGGCTCCAGGGATGTTAGCAAACATCCATACTGTTCAAATTTCTGTTGCATGTATACATTAAAGCACACCATCCAGCTGAAAGAGCATTACGGAGACGATATTGACGTCCATGTATTCTACATGGACTTACGCAGCCACTTCAAGGGATATGAGGAATTCTATCAGAGAGCTAGGGAGATGGGCGTAAATTTCATTAGAGGAAGGGTATCTAGGATTGAAGAGGACCCGAAGACAAAGAATCTCATAATATACGCTGAAGATACGTTCCTCGGCGAACCAATAATGCTAGAAGTGGAGATGGTCGTCCTCGCTACAGCAGCAGTTCCAAGCAAAGGTTCAGAGGAACTCGCAAGACTCCTGAATATACCAAGAGGAACTGATGGTTTCTTTCTTGAAAGCCATCCGAAGCTCAAGCCACTAGATACACCAGTTGACGGAATATTTCTGGCAGGGGCTTGCCAAGGACCAAAGGACATCCCATATAGCGTCGCGCAGGGATGTGGTGCAGCCGCTAGGGCCGCAACAATATTGTCAAAGCCCTATGTCACAATTGAGCCGATAGTGGCTGCGGTAGATCCAGAAAAATGTAGAAACACTCAAGTTAAGTGTGGAATATGCGCTATGAAGTGTCCTTATGGGGCGATTAAAGCCGAGCCGGGGAAGCCAGCGGTAGTTACACCAGCCATGTGCCATGGTTGTGGAACATGCGTTGCAGAGTGCCCAGCAGATGCCATAACTCAAATGCACTTCACCGATGCACAGATACTTGCGCAGATAGATGCGGCTTTGGAAGAAAACCCTGAGGACAAAATACTAGGTATATGTTGTAACTGGTGTGCTTATGCGGGCGCAGATCTAGCCGGGACGAGTCGCTTTGAATACCCGCCGAACATAAGGATGATTAGGGTAATGTGTTCCGGGCGTGTTGATAGAGATTTTGCGTTATACGCCTTTAAGAAGGGTGCTGGAATGGTTCTAATAGGGGCATGCCATCCATATGATTGCCACTATATTGACGGGAACCTGAAGATGAGAGTGAGAATAGATACCTTGGCCAAAGCTCTTGAAAAACTTGGCTTAACACCAGATAGGCTTAGAGTAGAGTATGTCTCAGCAGCGGAGGGCATTAAATTTGCTCAGATAGTAAGGGAGATGACCGCTAAGTTAAAGGAGCTAGGCCGTGAGAGAATAATAGCCGAAAATGAGATGCTGCGGCCGTACATTGAACGAATGCTAAGCAAAAAGAAGTAATTTGTTGATGCTTTTGTATCCACATAAAATAAAGAGCTAAAAACTCTCCTAAAGCCCTTTAGCTTTATACACCTACTCAGCAAGAGGCCTGAGGCTAAGGACTCTTTGTTGAGTACAAGAAAAAGGGTATACCTTAAAATATGTCTATTCCGAACTTCGGGAACGCTGGTCTAGTAATCCTTAGAATACTTTAAGAGGTACTCCAAGTATGCACGGAGAAATATGTGTAGCTCAGGATGATGGAGGACGGATATGACATCAGCTACGATAGGTTCCTAAGGAGACTCAAAAGCATAACCAAGAAATGAGAGGAACTTGGTAGAGATGAGAGTTTTTAGCATAACCCATTAACGCGTTAAAGTTTAAGAGTCTCAATACATTGAAACAATATAAGAACTTTTCTTCCACCAAGGAACCGAATCCAATCTTAGTGAGACAATCACTCGCACTTGAAGATCTTCCTGTATTGTGGGACCACGTCTGCCATAAAGTCCCTCATACCCTCAAGTGTTTTTGGATGTCTAATCATTTCCCTTAGGATCTCAAATGGTACCGTAACTATGTCCACACCTAACTCAGCAACCTCCCTAACCTGCCTAGCATTTCTTATACTTGATGCAATAATCTGCGTTTTAAATCCATACATTTTGAAGATACTAATAATTTTCGCGATAAGATCAACACCACTAATAATTCCATTATCATGGATTATTTGGTCTAGTCTCCTTATCTTCTGGCTCTTGTAAACATCAACTATGGAGTCGTACTTGACAACTTGTTCATTAAGCTTTAGGTTCCATATCTTGTTAAGTAGGCTATAATCGAAATAATCTTCCTTTTTATAATCTATGCCGATCTTCATACCCATTCTCGTTCTAATGTAATCGTCTATTCGACCAGCGAACGGGCTTACATACTTTGCCCCCGCCTTCGCTGCTAAAATTGCTTGCTCCGGACTCATAATAAGTGTACAGTTTACGGGTATTCCCTCTCTACTTAACTGTCTTATAGCCTTAAGACCATCAAAATCTAGGTTATCATTCTCATTCAGGCTTGGATTCACGGGTATCTTAATAACAACCTCGCCATATGAACTAAATTTTTTGTATAATATTCTAGCCTGCGTAACCATATCCTCAGCTCTGAGGGCAATTACCTCAAGACTCACAGGTCCAGGAACTATTCTAAGAATCTCCTTAATGTAGTCTTCCATGGAAATTCTTCCATACTTCTTCTCGACAGCCTTTTTAATTAACGATGGGTTTGTCGTAGCTCCGTCCACAATACCCCACTCACACGCCTGCTTTATTTCATCCAGGTCGGCTGAGTCAATAAAGATCTTCAAAGGAGACACCCCATAATACTTTTTTAAAGGGCCCCTAATTAGGAGTTGCTGACCAAATTCTGTCAAAATATATGCTCTTTCCCTTGGCCGAGAGCGGTACCCTGAGGATTATAGTTGCTTCAAGAATTAAATTCATCTTCATTATAGCTATCCCCTACCCTGTACATAACTCTATTATCAATATCTTAAATACTGATGACTTTAACTACGGGGTCCTATAGCTCTCCCAAAGTTTATGACATTGAGAATACATGTTGGCCCTATGAAGTCTTATCTAGATTCTTTCTCAGCCTCCTCAAACTCCTTACAACTTGAATTATCAGCGTATAAATGTGATCGATTACATAAGCTTTTGGTGCAGTCCTAGCGGCAACCTGCATAAATTTTGCAGCCTCAAAAACAGCCTGCTTTTCCCCATCTTCGCCCCTAATGATCGAGCTCGATAAGACTACCTGAGATTTCCTACAGTTATCAGTCATAACTTGTGTTTTAATAATCTATGCCCATTTGTTTTAGTATTTCCTGGATATCTTTTTGTGCCGGTCTTTTCGGGAAATTGTAGATTGGACCACGTGGTTCCTCATTATAGTATGGTCTATTACAGCCTGGACAACCTGATGTTAAAAATGGTTCCCCGGAGAGAATTATCATTTTAAGGTTATCTTCTGGGATGCCAAAGTCTATTAGCCGTCCATCCTTAAACCTCATATTTTTATAGTGTCCTAGCCCGCGAGTTATAATATAGTGGGCCACCTGAATTCTCCTATACGTCTCAATTGGCGGTCTCGGATGCTTTGACATTCTTGTTCCAGGTATTGGGGTGAAAGCAAATACTGCGGGGAAAATTCCCATGTCATGGCATTTTTGAATCATGGAAATAAACTCTTCCTCACTCTCGCCCAACCCGACTATTAGGTGTGTCGTAACTCTACCTCTGCCGAAGATTCTGAGGGCAGCTTTCAATGAGTCGAAATGCTCACTCCAGCTATATGGGCCCCTAGCAGCTTTCCCTTTAACAATGGAGAATATT
Organism: Bathyarchaeia archaeon; assembly: GCA_038820405.1. Lineage (GTDB taxonomy): Archaea > Thermoproteota > Bathyarchaeia > Bathyarchaeales > DTEX01 > DTEX01. The sequence continues at coordinate 13,312 of JAWAXL010000015.1, read as the reverse complement.
TCCTCTGTAGCGGCATCTAACGCTATACTTATCCTATCAACTCCCGCCTCAGCCAACATTTGAATCTCGGCAGGTTTTAGAGGTTGACATGAGACTGATATCGGAACTTTACTCTCACCACTTATCTCCCGAACTAGCGATAAAATATCATCTTGAACCCCGGGATAGTTTAGCGCTTGTATGCAAACCCTCTTTATCTTGCCACCCTCAAAGGCTCTCTTGATTCCAGTTATAACGTCCTCGGTCTTAAAATATGACCACACGACCCTCGATAACATGTCTGTTCTGGAGCTACTACCTCTTGCCTGTGGACAGAAAGCACAGTTTGCGGTACAACGTCCATCAAAGTATGTAAGGAGATATGCGGTTGTTGGCTCAGCATCAATGATTCCCTCGCTTAAACCTAACACTATGGAGGTTCCAAGAGAAACCCTGATCCTCTCAACCTTTTTACCTAATTTCATTTCTTAAATTCCATCCTTCATAACAATACTCATATTATAGCTTTTTATACTAATAATCACATTAGTGGAGGTATGTCTAATGTATATTGTTTTCTCGGAGAAATGTCTCGAATATTGGAGCCCCGGGCATCCAGAATCTCCTGAAAGAATCTATCGAACATATAAGCTACTTATCGAGGAGTGCTATAAATTTGTCCAACCAGAGCCATGCAGCGAAGAAGACCTATATCTAGTTCATGATAAAAGGTACGTTGAAAATATAAAAAATGAGATGTTTTTCGACCCAGATACACCAGCCCTCCCAGGCATATATGAATACGCTAGACTTGCTGTGGGCGCGGCGTTAAAGAGTATGGAAATAGCCTTGGATGGAGATTTAGCCTTCTCTCTAATGAGACCGCCGGGTCATCATGCTGGTGTAAATGGGAGAGCTTTGGATGCTCCAACGCTGGGGTTCTGCTACTTCAATAACATTGCGATTGCATGTAAAAAGGCTCTTCAGAGGGTTAATAAGATTGCTATAATAGATATAGATTGTCATCATGGGAATGGAACCCAAGAAATATTTCTTGGTGAGTCGCGCGTCCTCTTCATCTCCCTCCATAGGATCGGCATATATCCGGGAACTGGGGCAAAGTCTATCAAAAACTGTTTAAATTATCCATTTATCGATATAGCTGGTGATGATGAATATCTAAGAGTTCTAGACAAAGCTTTGAATGAAGTTAATAATTTTGATCCAGATTTAATAGCGGTTTCAGCTGGTTTTGATACTTACAAATATGATCCAGTTTGTTCTCTTGGCTTGAGTATAGATGCATATGCTAAGATAGGAAAAATGATTGCTGAACTTAATAGAAAGATATTTGCTGTTCTAGAAGGTGGATATGGAAGAGATACACCACAGTGTATTTTAAACTTCTTGAGGGGGCTCGAGCAGAAGTAAATATGTAGTAACAATTTATGTCAATCCCCGTGAGGATAAATATATGATTAACGGGAAGAAAATCATTAAAGATTATAGGCTCTACGATGGTATGACTGTAAGTAGTCTGGTTGAACAAATGAGAGATGCCTGGGGTTTCACAGCCGGAAAGATTGTGGCAGGAATGGATTTAATAGAGGAGATGATTCTAAATAAGGAATGCCTAAAATTTCTTTCCTTTCCCGCGTGTATTGTGGCCACTGGAACTAGGGGAGTTATTGTCGAGATGATTAAGCGCCGCTTAGTTGATGTTATCATAACTACTTGCGGGGCAATTGATCATGATTTAGCAAGGAGCTGGAAAGATTATTATCGTGGATCGTTTGGCATGAACGACGTGGAGCTTCATAGGAGGGGAATAAATAGGCTTGGAAATATACTAATACCGAATGAGAGCTATGGGATGATAATTGAAAAGAAGATGCGCGAACTACTTATGGATTTATGGGATAATGATGTTAGGGAAATCTCAACAAAGGATCTCTGCTGGACAATAGGATCAAGGTTATGCGATGAGAGCTCAATACTTTACTGGGCGGCAAAAAACAATATACCCATCTATGTGCCCGGGATCACAGATGGAGCTGTGGGTTATCAAGTATGGTTGTTCTCCCAGGATCATAAAATAAAACTAGATATCCTCAAAGATGAACAAGAGCTAAACGATCTCATATTTAACGCTAAATATACCGGGGCGCTAATAATCGGTGGAGGCATCTCAAAACACCATGTGATATGGTGGAACCAGTTTAGGGGTGGATTAGACTATGCAGTTTATATAACCACAGCCGTAGAATGGGATGGAAGTCTCTCTGGGGCAAGGGTTCATGAAGCTATTTCTTGGGGTAAAGTTAAGGAGACAGCAAAACATGTAACTATTGAGGGGGATGCAACAGTAATACTTCCATTAATAGTGGCAGCACTAATATCAAAAATATCAAGACATAAATGCTAGACAATACTTCTAACTTTTATCTCTTTTTATGCTCTTATCCTCTAATAGCATTTCAGCAACCCATCTAGCTACCTTGCCAGCAACATCAGGACATTTATCTTTATGCGCTCCCATCTCCTCAAACTTTTTATAATCTTCTAAATCCCAGAGATTAAATGACCTCCCAAAAAGTTTTGTCTGGACATCTTTACAAATACAGCTACCAAATTCCTTAACGAATTTATCATAAAGCTCCTTTGCCTTGACATATGATTTAAGGAATTTTCCTTTTTCCATATCTTCTAGGCTTCTACCATAAAAAATTCCGAGCGCCAGAACCCCACCTGAAAGAGCCCCACAAGTTCCATTTCCGCTAAGCCCTAAACCTCCAGCTAGGGCATGTGCTGACTTAATTATGTTTTCTATTCCCTTAAGGTTAAACACCTCATATATAGCTCTTAAGATCGCTTGTGGACAGCTTCCATATTCAGCCTCATACTTGAATGCTAAATTATAGGCTCTTTCAGCTTCACTCAATCTAGCTCACCAAATATTTTTATAATGTTAAATAATATTTATTCTTTGTGAAAAACATTGACTGCTGAAAAAACAAGCTTTCTAGAAGATAAAATAGAAAAAGCTAGAGAATTAAGTTGGCAAACTTTTGGCAAGGTAATACACTCGTATATACCGGGCTTTACATACTACTACAACAAATATTTTAGATCATTGCCAGTAATTTTCCCATCAATTTCGATTACTGGTTCCTCTTGCTCATTAAAGTGCGATCATTGTGGCGGCGTAATATTAAAAACAATGATACCAGCCACGACGCCAAAGAAGCTAATAGAAGTATGCTCAGACTTAAAGAGTCGTGGTGCATTAGGCTGTTTAATAAGTGGTGGCTGCTTACCAGATGGCTCAGTACCAATAGAAAAATTTATGGATGCAATTTTTGAAATTAAAAGGAAACTTGGGCTAATAATTGTTGTGCATTCAGGTTTAATAAATTTTGAGACGGCTAAGAAACTTAAGGAGGCTGGCGTGGATGCCGTCTCGGTTGATATAATAGGTTCTGATGAGACCATAAGGGAGATTTATCACCTTAATTGTGGCATAGAAAAGTATGCTAAGACACTTGAGGCATTAAAAAGAGCTGGAGTGCCATTCACACCACATGTCCTTATAGGCTTGCATTACGGCAGCATTAGGGGCGAGATTAAGGCGTTAGAACTTATCTCAAGATATGATCCATCAGCCCTAATATTTATAGTATTCTTTCCAATTAGGGGTACGAAGATGGAATCCATTAAGCCCTCACCTCCAGAAACTGTTTTAGAGATACTTTTGAAAGCTAGGTTTTTAATGCCAGATGTTCCAATAGCCCTTGGATGCGCAAGGCCCAAGGGATTACATAGAATTAAAACTGATGTATTGGCGGTTGAGGCTGGTGTTAATGCGATAGCTTTCCCAAGTTTAGAAGCCATAAAGAGAGCTAAAGAACTGGGTTTAGAGACAAAGTTTTCACAAACCTGCCGCTCTCAAGTTTATAGGGATATTTCTTCTTAAAATTTCTTTTTCAATATCTTTAACCTTAAAATGTTTCTATAAATACTTTTTCTCCAATTCTATAAAATGTCTTTCCCGAGTAGTGGAGAATTGGTTTAAAGTTTGTCTGGCTTACATGCTCTTGAACGATTCTGCCGACTATAAGATAATGATCGCCAAATTTCTCCATAAACTCTATAGTACATTCAAGTTGAACTAGACAGCCCCTTATCCTTGGTGGGCGAACTTTTAAACTTTTCTCCATCTCCAGTCTCACTAGAGAAAACTTGTCAACATTTCTGCCAGATATCGTCCCGCAAATCCATACTTCTTTAAGCATTTCTTCACCTGGGATGTTTACAACAAACTCCCCAACATCTTTAAGGTTCTTAAAAGTATATCTTTCTGGAGCTACAGAAAAAGCTAAATACTTTGGCTCAAAGCTAATCGGCATTAAGAAAGAGAATGATGCAACATTAGGTGTTCCATTTTTATCACAAGTAGTTATTAAAGCAACTACTCGTGGAAATATAAGCTTACTAATATTTACAGCCATAACATTGATATATAGTGCTCTTATTCTTAAACCTTTCTACGATATCATTTACGTAGCCGAAGCTATGGATGCAACGTGCATTTAGATATTTTCGTTCATATTCTTTTGATAAGATATTTTTCGTGGAAAATCGAAAATCAAAAATACCCTTTAAAGCAAAATACTAAATCAATATGAATACCGCTAAAAAAGTCAGTATTTTTATCCCGGTTTATAAGGAATCCAGTTTCCTTGAACAAATATTAACATCACTTCTTAATGATCCCTATAATGAGAAAGAGATTTTTGTTGTGATAGACGAGCCCACTCAAAAAAGTCTAGAAATAGTCAAGAAATTCTCTTCTAAAGGAATTTACTTTAACATTGGTAGTGTCAGAAGGGGGAAGGTCAGCGCGCTAAACGAAGCTATCAAAGAGTCTAGTGGTGATATTTTTCTATTCTTAGACGCTGATGTATTGATAAGTGATTTAGGGAAAAGTTTTCTTGAAAGTATAGTTAAAGAGATGGAAGATGCTGAGTTAATTGAGATTAGAAAGGAGGTTATTAGAGACTCATTTATAGCTAAGATTGTAGGCTACGACTACTTGGGTTTTACCTTAACTAACCTATATTTTTCCCGTAAAATAGGGCAGTGTCTGGCTATAAATGGGGCAGCTTTCGCTATAAAAAGAGAAACATTTGAAGCCTTAGGCGGCTTTAAAAGAACTGTATGCGAGGACTTGGACATAGCTATTAGGTCTTTTGCAAACGGGGCGCGCTTCAAATTTATAAATAACCCAGTCGTACTTACTAAGGCACCCTCTTCCCTAAGAGAATGGCTTAATCAGAGGAAACGGTGGGCCATTGGTGCAGCCCTCTGGATTAAGGATAATTTTAAGACACTTAAGAGAGCGCTCAGAAAGTATCCTAGAGTCATAGTTTTGTCAATACTTTCATCATTTCCATCGATTCCGCTACCTTTGATAGGTCTTTTTATTCCGGATGAGCCCTTTATTAATACACTATATATGTTGTTATTATCGTTTTCATTGACAAAAAGCATACTAATTTTTCCAACAACCATGATATTTATGCTGATTCCAGCAATAAAGAGTCTCATAACATTGCTTGGTGGCTTTCTTGCATACTCTATAGTGCTTTATGTTGTTGCCAGAAGGATTAGATTTCACTTTAGTCTCCTAGAGTTCATGATCTTTTATTTTGTTATGACTCCGCTTTGGCTCATACTGATAGTATTCCATTTATTCAAAGTTCTTATTAAGAGATCTTGTAACCTTAACATCGACTGGAAAGTATAGTTGAGACCTAGTGCTTTGGAGACATCAAGATTCCTTTTATGAGAATTCTAAATATTATTGCGTAAAATTTCTAAATAAGACTTCCCTCCAAATCTCCGATACGCCCGCGGCTTTTTATAAGTAGTTATATTATGGTTTTGTGAAGTTTAGTTCACTGATTAATGCATGTGGGACTAGAGATGGCACCTCAACCTCCCACCACTTAACCCATGTTCTAAATTTACACAAATCCACTATGTTCTGAAAAACCCGAAGCATATTATCGCTTATTCTTATTTCTCTAATTGGAGAAATTATTTCGCCGTTTTTCACTCTAAACACTCCGTCCCTTGGAAGTGTTGAAAAGTCTCCGGTTTTGTAATTTTGATACCTGAGGTACCAGTTGTTCATAACGTATATGCCATCATCAATCTCAAATAATAATTCTTCAAAGGACTTGTCTCCTGGCTCAACAACTAGGTTCCAGGGAATGGGCACTATTGTCCCAGCATTGCCAGTAGTCTCCACACCAAACTTCTTGGCAGTCGTACTATTATGTAGGTAGGTCTTCAGGACACCATTTTCAATTATAGCCTTCCTTTTAGTTGGGATTCCTTCATCGTCAAAGGCCCTTGTGCCAATGCTTCCAGCTAGTGTTGGATCATCGATCAGAGTAAACTTTTTAGAAGCAACTTCTTCCCCAACCTTATCTACTAGGAATGATTGACCAGCATCGACTAGAAATGCTGAGGAGAGTAGACCAACCTGATTGACAAGGTCTGCGAATGCCATTGGTCCTAATAGAGCCACGTATTTCCCCGGCTCCCCCGGCACGGGATTATCTGCAGCCTTAGCTATTTCACCAGCTATTCTACCAGTCTCCTCAGGATTAACTTCTTCCAGGTTACCACTAACCGAAAGCGCATGGCCAGTAGCTACCTCTGAGACGAATGCTCTTACGGATAATTCTAGCCCCGTCTCTTCTTGGGAAGCATACACTTCTCCAGATGTAGCAAGTGTGATTTTACTTCTAAAAGCGTTTAATGTGCCAGCAACCCTTTTAGCCCCGCTCTCCAATGCAGCACCTATAGCCCTCTCAATATAATTGGACAGCATTTTCGAGTCTAATGGTATTTCACTAGCCTTGAGTAGTTTAGGATCATATATGAATGGACCCTTTGGAAGCGGAGCATATATATCGGCTGGTGGGGTCATCTTGGCCACTTTAATAAGATTCTTAATTGCTTTACCTATGCTTTTAATTGATAATGTGCTGATGGTTGCTGCAGCCCTATGCTTCTCAATCATGAGGAAAACATCTATAGCAGTTTCATGGAAGATTTTTGAGACTGTTACCTCGTTATTTGAGAATCTTATCATTATTCTTCGAGTTTTCATGAGTTTCGCAGCTATATCCGTCGCCCCGTGCTTCTTTCCTACATTGACAACATGTAATGGAATCTCTTCAACCCTCAACCTCTACCACCACAACTAACCCTAACCTTTCTAAGGCGTATGTGGGGTCCACCAGTCCAGACTGGTATAGCTTGCATTGGATCACCCTTTCCGCAGTATGCTGCTTGAAATTCTAAATCCTTGCTAGCAGCATCTACAGCAGACCATAAGCCAACAGTTGTTATTTCTAGAACTGGGTTCTTAATGGGGTCTCTTATTTCGCCATTCTCTATCCTATATGCTTCTAGTCCAACATAGCGCTGGTTAAACCTTCTATCATCTATATTCCACTCCATAAAGCTCTTTATATAAATTCCTTCCTTAACGTCTTCGAAGAGCTCCTCTTTTGAGTAGTCTCCTGGTAGAAAGTAAGTATTAGCCATTCTGATTATTGGTTCACGGTTATAGGCTGCCGCCCTTGAGGCACCATTGCTATCAACGTTAAATACACTTGCCGTCTCACGGTTATGTAGAAATTCATTGATAATACCTTCCTTCATAAGGATCCTCATTCTAGCTTTAACGCCCTCATCATCGTAAAGATAGAAGCCAAAAGAGCCCTTAAGAGTTGGATCATCGACAATATTCACGTAGTTACTGCCAACTCTGAGACCGATGGAGTCCGACTTGAGGAATGTTTCGCCTGCTTGGGCAGCCTCCCTGCCAAGTATTCTGTCAGCCTCGCTTGGATGCCCGCATGATTCATGAGTTATAATACCAACTATCTCAGGCCCAAGAATAACGTCCATCTCACCTGTTGGGGGCTTAGTAGCCTTAATCAATATATTCGTTAAAGCAAGAGTCTCATCACGAAAGACCCTCTCTAAATTCCATCTCTCAGCAACCTCCCACCCACCACTCCCTCCCAGATTAATGCATCTCTGTATTGAGCCTCTCTGCGCATGAAATAGTGTGATTATGGCAAATAGGGCAACCCTAGGCGTTATACTGTAAACATTTGCCCCATCATTCGTCATAATGAGCTTTTCTGTAATCCAGGTGTCTAAATCCATCATCCTTGCAGGAACTTTAACGTCAAGTGCTGATGCGGAACTTATAATTTCCTCGTCGACCTCCTTCAAAAGACTTATACGTGTCTCGGGATCGATATTTATAAAACTTATTCTAGGCTTGATTACAACTTTATTCCTCCCAATATCTCCCCTTCCCATACAAATTTTGTGCCTAATTAGTCCAGATGTAGCCCTAGCCATCTTAATAGCTTGCCTTAGAGCTCTCTTAATCTCTTTTCTTCTCAACTGGTTAGTGGAAGCGAAGCCAAGAGAGCCATCCACTAGAGCTCTTATGCCTACACCTCTGGACTCCTCAAATATATATGCTTCTGGTACTCCATTCTTAAATATAATTGATTCACGTAAATCAGATTGTATTCTTGCTTCAACATATTCGGCACCCATCTCCCTAGCGCTCTTGACAATAAACTCAGCGAGATCTTCCAACCAGACCACCAAGAATATTTCTTTGACTTTTCCAAAACAAATAACTATTTTTAAATCTATTGAGAAAAGCCAAATAAGCAATTAACATTAATTCTCTTTCGGTGTCCTAATGTTTACTCAACCTGGTAAGAAAGAGCTGATCTTAACCGAGATATGCAATGTTCTCAAAAAGACTAATGCGATAGAGTTTGGAACATTTAGATTGCCTAGCGGCAGAATAACACCATATTATATAGATTTGAGGGTTATCCCAAGCTTCCCAAGTGCCCTCGCAAAAGTTATTGAAATATTTGCGGATGCGGTGAAAAACGAGATCGGTTTAGAAAACTTTGATAGAATCGCGGGGATACCAACAGCCGGTCTACCCCTAAGCGCGATCACAGCATATATTCTAAAAAAGCCCTTCATATATGTCCGCCAAAAGCAGAGGCTTAAGGGTAGGGAGCGTAGGGTTGAGGGGGTAATAATGCCTGGTGACAGGGTTCTATTAGTTGATGATATGGTGATGACAGGGTTAAGCCTTAAAAGATCAACCCTTGCAGTTAGGACGGAGGGCGGTTTAGTATCAGATGCGTTCGTTTTATTGGATAGAGAGGAGGGCGGAGAGGAAAAGCTTACAAAGATCGGCGTAAAATTACATGCAGTTCTAAAGACGAGTGAGATTGCCAAAAAATTATATGAGATGAACATTATAGGGGAAGAAGAGATGAAAACGATGCTCAGTCAAGTGAGATCGAAAGGTGGGAAATAATCTTTCTAAGACAATTTCTCTAGAATTTCAATCAATTCGTTTGGATTATCGAAATCATATTCAAAGAATGGTGGTATGATCTGACAGTGCGAACTCAGTTCACTCTTAAGGAGTTCTATGAAAATCCCCTTTTCATTTTGGTTCACTACACCATTTTTTATGGCTATTGCGCTATTAACCGCACATGAAGGGGAGCGTTTAATTCCAATAACGGCTACTATCTGGATCTGTGGATTTTCGCTCATAGTAGTGAGCGTCCTTATCTGCTCAGTAACGCTCTCCGCTAACTTCTTACAGTGATTTCTAAAGTCTTGTAATCTCTCATACTCATCCTTAGTCCTGGAGGGACGTGGGTTTCCACAAAATGTGAATTCTGGGCATGGCATCTGAATTAATCCAATATTATGTTTTAAGGCATATTGAACTATCTCGTTAGCTAACCCAATATTTCTCTCAGGTGGTTTACCCTTCTGCCACCATCTTACGCTTTTATTCAGTAGGCAATGTGAGACGATTAGCACCTTAGATCTAAAATAATCATGCATAATAAATCACCATGAAATTCATTGTTGGGGCGGGCGTTTTTGAACATAGAGATACCTTCTTGCTCTTCCCTCACGAGTCAATATTCCATCCCTCACAAGATCCAGGAGTACATGTGCTACCGCAGTCCTATCATAGTGATAGCCTCTCCTACTCATTTCCATATGAACATCATTTAATGAGCGAGGTGTAGAAAACCAGCTCTCTCTCCATAATTGCTCAATTACACTACGGCAGGTCTCAGATCTAGTCGAGGGAAACCTTGTCTCTGAAATGGAAACCTGCAAAGATGCATGGCTAGAAACGCTGGAAAGAACCTTATCCACAACTTCTTTTACTTGATCTTCTCGACAGCTTATCTCAAATTCAATATTTCCAACTTTCATTTTTATGTGGACAAGAGGTTTTTCTTCAACCATATTCTTCACTTATGTGTTGCGCAACATGTTCAATTTGCGCAACATTTATATACAGATTCCCTCAATTATGATTTGGTGAAAGTTGGTGATTGAACAAATACATTATATAACAACACAAAGATATAATTTTCTCCGGGATATTGAGGGCTTAGATTTATCGGAAAGATTCGTTGAGCTGAGCCTTGCCTCAATGAGTAATGTGAAGGACGAGTGTTTTCAGCCTTGGATTGAGGTTGAAAATCAGCAAATGGAGAAAATTGAAGAACAGGAAAGTGTTATTGAGGTTAATGGTGAAGTCTCGTTTTCTTTGATTTCTCCCTTAAAACCTATACCTGACGGGACGCCAATAGTAGCTGTTGATACATCATGCGTCAAAGTTGGTGAAACAAAAAGCGGCATTATATGTGCCGTTAGAGGAGCTGTGGTGTGGAATAAGGAGGGAAAGTATGAATGCCTGCGTATAGGTCCATTCCCATTTTATATAACCAGAGAAAATAAGAGAAGAATGCTTGAGTTTATTGGACAATTTTCACCAACAATATTCGGCTCAAATGTCACATTTCTTATTGAGATTCAAAGCTGGTTGTGCGGTGCCTTGGAAAAGTGGATTCAAATGGCAGTCTCTAGATCCATAAATAACGGCATAATACTCCTTGATGGAACCCTCGCAGCAAGACCTTCAAGCAATGATGCTAACTTCTTAGCGCAAATTTTGAGGAGTGCAAGAGACAATTCAAATGCAGTTATATCCTTTTCAAAAGCCTCTACTATCAAGTTTCTAGGTATGAGAATTACTGACCTAATTACTAAGCAGAAGGAGCCTTGCCTTCTAGAGATGAATGAGAACATGTTATCGGTGTCCTCTAAGATTATTCAATTGTTAGGCAAAATCTATGTAGGTAAGCTGAGTGGAAGAGGTTACGCATTCAGAATTGATGTTGACAGAGCATTACCTAGAGAGATGCAGATAATAGTTATTCAGAGAGTTCTTGGAAACGATATTGTCTTTCAAGGCTATCCTGAAACACTCCGCCTAGCCCATATATTCTCAACATTTACCGCAAGTGATGTCATAGGCATACAACGTTTTCTAACAAAAAAGTATGGACTTAAGATAGTTAATTGGCCAAACTTTAGGAAGATCTTGTTTGGACCATTTGGAACAGGCGGCACCGGAGACTAGCCACTATGCGCCTTTATAAAAAATCCGGAAATACGGTGCACATTATAAGCTTTCCCGGTGAAGATGCTGAGAAGGGATGCTATTTGTTAATTGAAGACAGAAGAGCCGGAAAATCACTTGTTGTTCAGGTTATTGATATACAATTTGCGAATGTTCCAGGCATAATGGAAGAGCTTCTACGTGAACCTTTAATAGATGATTCGAAAGGAGAAGATGTGGACCCATTTGACATAACCTCCTATATACTCTGTGTTCAGGATGCACGCCTATTAATATGCAAGGTACATGGGTCAATAAAGAATGGCAAACTATTATCAGAGACATCGTGGCTCCCTTCAAGAACTCATTCATCGATATACAGGCTTCCAATTGAACAACTATTTGAAATGGCTGGTATAGCAGGTGAGTATCCAATAACTCTTGGAGAGACGTCTGAGATGAGTGCAATGATAATAGATGCTTCTAACCTGGATGGAAAACTTAACATAATTACTGGCAGGAAAGGTGTTGGAAAATCACATTTGTCTAAGATCTTAGTTTTGGGTTTAATTAGGCATGGCGCAACAGTAATTGTCCTAGACCTAAATGGTGAATATAAGAACCTTGGCTTAAACACTGATGGAGGAAGGAATGAGTTCTACAATAAAATTCACGTTCTTGTTCCGGGGGAGAATTTTAAGGTAACCTTAAGTCAAACAGGTCTCTCTGCGATTATTAGAATATTCGTCCACGCCCTTAATTTACCTGGAACATCAACTCGCGAATTTAAGCATATCTGGCATTTCTTGGAGGAACGTGGAATGCTATCATTACATGAGATTGGGGAGGCCATTAGGAGATGGCAATGTAATCAGCAAGTTAAAGATGCTTTATTCTCCCGCTATTACACTATCCTACATTCAGGCTTCTTTACAGATGATTCAGAGGGATCTACCGATTTTGAAATGTTAATTCAAAGGATAGGGGATGAGGGAGGCGCGATAATAGTAGATCTAAGTGGGCTGGCGCCAATGGATAGGCAGATTGTTGTAGAGTATATTCTCGCGAAGTTACAGGATTTATTGTTAGAATGGAAGATAAAACCAGTGTTTCTCTTCGCCGAGGAGGCCCATTTATACCTTAGAGAGACCTATTGGGACGACATAGTTACCAGAATGAGACACTTTGGAATATTCACAACGTTCATAACGAACCAGCCGAATACAATAAAAGAGAATATTTATCGCCAAGCAGACAACATATTCATCTTCAACTTCATAAATGAGCATGATTTGGAGTATATTTCAAGGGCCGCTAAAGTTGATGCAGAAACACTAGTCTCAATAATTAGAGACTTGCCGCCACATTACTGCTTTGTACTCGGCGATGTAGTTAAAGGCTTTCCAGTAATAATTAAAGTGAGATCATTAGATATCCAAACTATGGGCGAAACAAGATTATTCTTCAGAGAGAAATCCCAGAGAATATAAATAGATAGAAAATAGAATTTTCTGGATAATCCTGCTCTATCTTAGGAATTCTGCTAGGAATGTGTCCTTTGCTAACTCATTCTTTAGATATTCGACTGATTCTCTTGTATCAATGAAGATTGATCTCACATATTCTATATGCTTAGGCTCTATGGTACCGTCCCCCATCGCCTCCGCTACGACTTTTGCTGGAAGCATTAATTACGTTACATATCTCAATAAATATTTTTCACCTATATTAACAAACAGCTCAAAGAACTCCCTCAAA
>JAWAXL010000014.1:0-26518 GCA_038820405.1 Bathyarchaeia archaeon | reverse complement strand
AGGGTGAATATTTTTTATTCCAATCTTCAATCTTAAAACTGAGAAAAGAAATAAGAGAGGGTCTGATTATGCCACTTCACTATGTTATGATAGCTTAAACTAGCGCGATATGAGTTTCAAAAAGATTCTTTAAAAAGGATTTTGAAGTGTTATTCTATCGATGGGCATTGTGGCTAAGAAGAGAAAGAGCAATGAGGTCATCGACGCGGGGCAATGTTATGGCATGGTCCGCGTATTTGCAGACCCTAGCCTTACTATGACCGAGACTAAAGAGGTGGTCTAGGAATCTTAGTGTAATCTCGCCGTTATGACTGAAGCCAGCGATAATCCGCCTATAACCCTCAAGCCGTCTCTCAAAGCCATGTATATCGAGGCCCACGCTAAACTTACTTTCACTAGACTTAAAGGGAGGGGATATGGAAAAGGACTTGAACCCGAAGAACTGGAGCCTCGGGCGGGACTTGAACCCGCGGCCCCCGCCTTACCAAGGCGGTGCCCTAACCAGCCTAGGCCACCGAGGCCCTCCTATTATATTATGAATTTTCACTAGACTTTTATATCTTTGTCTCTCTGGAGATATTTTTCTTCTTTACATGTATTTATGTGCTGAGATGGAAAATTTAAGTGATATAAGGTCTTAGAAAAGGTTATATAAGTTTCTTCCCTCTCTAAGAAGTAAGAGGGTGCTGGTTTGATCATTAAAGAAACTATACTATATAATCATCTTTCTGGAGGCAGGGTTCAGTGCAACATTTGTGCAAGAAGGTGCATTATACCGAAAAATGAGACTGGCTACTGTATAGTAAGAAAGAATATTGAGGGAAAAACTCGTGAATGTTATCTATGGAGAGGTCTGTATGGGCTTATTTGACTTTATTGAGAAAAAGACCTTTTTATCACTTTAATCCCGGTTCATGGACTTATTCAATAGCGACGTATGGTTGCAACTTTCGGTGTAAGTTCTGCATTAACTGGTTTATAAGTTGGGGCTGGGAGAAAGGAACTTATGAACAGAAATACTGTCTCCTGAAGAAGTTGTGAAAATTGCGAAACGTAGTAGTTGCCAAGGGATCGTCTATACATTTACAGAGCCAGCCGTGTTTTTTGAATATGCTTATGATGTCGCCAAGATTGCTCACACGCAAGGTCTCTTTAATGCATTTGTAACAATGGATATATAACTCCAGAAGCAATTAAAATTATAGCGCCCTACTTAGATGCTGTCACTATTGGCATCAAGGGAGGTGCGGATCCTAACCTTTATAAAGATTTTATGGACGTTCCCGACGTTACTCCAATCTTTGAATGTATGAAGGAAATAAAACGGCATCATATCCATATTGAGATCTCAAACCTAGTTATTCCGAAGATTGGCGACTCAATGGAAAATATAATGAGGCTTGTTATATGGATTAGAGAAAACTTGGGACCAGATACTCCATTGCATTTCCTTAAATATCGTGAGCGATGTCCAATGAGCTTCCCTCCGATTCCGCCACAGGTTTTTGGTAAGGCCCGTGAAGTGGCGCTTAAAGAGGGACTCAAATACGTCTACACTCCCATGCACAGAAACACTTACTGCCCCAGCTGCGACGAGCTCTTGATTGAACGACTAGGTGATCGACCATGCTGGCCAGTATTTAGTTCAAAGCTTACCGCTGACAATGTATGTTTAAATTGCGGAGAAAAGATACCTATTGTCGGACGGCCCCGACCTAATGAGGAGGTTTCGCGGAGATTAACCGCTATAGGGATTACATTCTCAGCTTGGACATGCAGAAATGAATATTGGGGATTTGAGGGATGAGCACAAGAGACAAGTTATAGCATTTTTAAGATTTTTGAGATCAATTATATCTGTTAAAAGAGTAGTCTATTTAATTTCATCGCTATAGATCCCCAGAACCTAGGTCACGATACCTTTTAATAGCTGATTGAAAGCCCAAAACTCACAAGAGATTTAGGCAAATAATTTATGTATCATTGAATTTAGTTTACTTCATCCTGCTGGCGAATTCTTCAGATATCCTCTTATACATTTCTAGATCTCTTTGGGACATGGGCTTAACCCTGTTAAGGGCCTCTTCAATGTGTCTTCTATAAACCTTTAATTCATCGAGGCTCTTCTTCGCCTCATCAGGAGTTTTATTGCTCATTATGTGCTCTCTTATCGCGAGCATAACGGCCGTATTACATATTGCGGCTAAGTCGGCGCCAGTATATCCTTCAGTTTTTCTGGCTAAATCCTCTATATCTACGTCTTCCGCTAAGGGCTTCTTCCTTAAGTGTAATTTCACTATTTCCTTTCTAGACTCGTAATCTGGTAACGGCACACATAGAAGCTTATCAAATCTTCCAGGCCTTAATAATGCGGGGTCTAATATATCGGGCCTATTCGTTGCTGCTAAAACAACAACCCCCCTAAGCTCCTCTATACCATCCATCTCCGTTAACAGCTGGCTTATAACCCTCTCGGTCACATGTGAGTCACCGTATCCACTGCCTCTTACTGGCGCTATAGCATCTATTTCATCGAAAAATATTATACTTGGTGCAGCCTGTTTTGCCCTTCTAAAGACTTCCCTTATAGCCTTCTCTGATTCACCAACCCACTTAGACATAATTTCAGGTCCCTTAATACTTATGAAGTTTGCCTCACTCTCCGTTGCAACTGCTTTAGCTAATAGAGTCTTACCAGTCCCAGGAGGTCCATATAAAAGTATGCCTTTCGGCGGCTTTGCATCCATATGTTCGAAGAGCTCCGGATACTTAAGCGGCCACTCCACAGCCTCCTGAAGTTCAATCTTAACATCATGTAGGCCGCCTATATCACTCCACCTAACATTTGGAACCTCTACAAGAACCTCACGCATAGCCGATGGCTCAACATCCTTTAGAGCCTCCATGAAGTCGTTAATTGTGACAGTGATCTTATTTAATATTTCTGCAGGAATAGTGTCCTTTTCAAAGTCTATTTCTGGCAGAATTCTTCTAAGGGCTCTCATCGCAGCCTCCTTACAAAGGGCCGCTAAGTCTGCCCCGACGAAACCATGCGTGATGCTGGCAATTTTTTCTAGGTCAATGTCATCTGCAAGCGGCATGTTCCGCGTATGTATCTGTAGGATCTCAAGCCTACCCTGCTTATTTGGAACACCAATCTCTATCTCTCGGTCGAATCTTCCGGGCCTCCTCAGAGCTGGGTCAAGGGCGTTAGGCCTATTAGTTGCACCTATAACTACAACTCTCCCACGCGGCTTTAAGCCATCCATTAATGCGAGGAGCTGGGCTACAACTCTTTTTTCAACTTCGCCGGTAACTTCCTCCCTCTTGGGTGCTATGGCATCGATCTCATCAATAAATATGATGCTCGGAGCATTTTCCTCAGCCTGTCTAAATATTTCTCTTAGGCGCTCCTCGCTTTCACCATAATACTTACTCATTACCTCTGGGCCGCTTATGCTGAAGAAGGCTGCATTCGTCTCATTTGCTACAGCCTTTGCAAGTAGCGTCTTCCCTGTTCCAGGTGGACCGTAGAGGAGGACACCTTTTGGAGCCTCTATTCCAAGTCTCTCAAATAACTCAGGATACTTGAGTGGTAGCTCAACCATCTCTCTAATCTTTCTAATCTCCTCCTTCAATCCACCTATATCCTCATATGTAACCCTTGGAACCTCTCTGACCATGGCTGTGGACTTCTCACCCATCGATATCTCCGTGCTCCTCGTTATTATTACGGCTGGAGCTGAGGGTTGAACGCTTATCACCATCATGTCAATTGTTCTTCCCATTATACCAAGGGGTACATAATCTCCTCTAGTGACAACTTTCCCCTCAAGGATTTGAGCTAAATATTCCTCAGCACCCTCAATTCGCAGAGACTCGACTGGGGCCAAAACGATCTTCTCAGCATTTTTAGCCTCAACCTTCCTTATGACTACTTTTTCATCTATGCTGACACCAGCGTTCCTCCTAATATAGCCATCTATGCGTATAATGCCCTTACCAATATCTTCGCTATATCCCGGCCAGCATATGGCCACGGTTTTGCGCTTACCAGAGATCTCAATGACATCTCCGGAAGTTAATTCTAGGCTCTCCATAACCCTCGGGTCAACTCTAGCTATGCCTCTTCCAACATCTCTTCCATGAGCCTCCGCAACACGAAGTGTAACTATCTTTGGAGTAGACATTTCTCCCCCTCTAAATTTTTATGTCTTCTTTATACTAATTCACTATAAACCTTATATCTACTATGCTTTATGAAAGCGCTTTCATCACTTTATATGTATTTTCCTTTAGGACTCTAGGTATTTGACGAGCTTCTGCTCTAACGCTTTCTTTGGCATCGCGCCAACTATTTTTTCAATGAGGTAGCCGTCTTTAAAGACTAGAAACGTTGGTATACTCATTATTTGGTACTCTACCGACGTCTTTTGGTTTTCATTGACATTCAGTTTTCCGAAGAGAATTTTTCCAGAATATTCTCTTGCAAGCTCATCTATTATTGGAGTCATCATTCTGCATGGAGCGCACCATGGAGCCCAACAGTCAATAACGACGAGGCGATTTCTTCTTATGGTTTCGTTAAAGTTAAAGTCTGTCACTTCAATGGGCTTACTAACAGAAGATGATTTCTCCTCAAACATCCGCATAAGCTCCTCAATTTTTCTCCTTTTTATCCTCTCTAGCTTTCCATCATCACTGTTCATATGGAAATTTTAAATAAAAAGATCGTTTTATATAAAACTTTTCATGAAGAAAGTCTTATTAAGAATTCCTAAAGAATAATAGGTCAATGAAAACATTGATTGGGCGTGAATGCTTTTGGCCGAGATAAGGGTTGCGATCGCTGGTGTAGGCAATAGTGCATCGGCTTTAGTTCAGGGTGTATATTACTATAGAAATTCTAAGGATATGGACTTTGTTCCTGGATTGTTGCACGTCAATCTAGGAGGATATCATATTAGAGACATAAAATTTGTCGCAGCCCTAGATGTAAATAGACTAAAGATTGGTAAAGATCTTAGCGAGGCCATTTTCACGGAACCAAACTGCTGTCCAAAATTTATTGGCTCTCTTCCTAATCTCGGCGTGAAGGTTTCACCAGCACCAATATTGGATGGTGTAGGTCCACATATGAGGGAGATCTTCAAAGTATACTCTGAGGATGAGGTTGAGCCAGTCGATGTAGCTGAGGAGCTTAAAAAAACTAAAGCCGATATTCTTATCAACTACATGCCAGTTGGAAGCTATGAGGCTACAAGATTTTATGCTAAGGCCGCGATAGAAGCGGGATGTGCCTTCATTAACTGTATTCCAGAGTTCATTGCCAGCGATAAAGAGTGGGCGTCTAAATTTGAGATGGCTGGACTGCCGGTGGCTGGCGATGACATAAAGAGTCAGATAGGCGCAACGATTCTCCATAGGGAGATAGTTAGGCTATTTGTTGATAGAGGTGTTAAAATAGACGAGACTTACCAACTTAACGTTGGTGGAGACACAGACTTCCAGAATATGACCCTTGAAGAGAGACTTAAATCTAAGCGTGTAAGTAAGACGAAGGCCGTTACAAGCCTAGTCCCATATGAGGTTCCAGTTAAAATTGGGCCATCGGACTATATACCATTTCTCGGAAATAAGAAAGTATGCTATATTTATATTAAAGGTAGGAACTTTGGAGAACAGCCTGTAAGATTGTGGATTACTTTAGAGGTCTTTGACTCGCCAAATAGCGCTGGTGTGGTCATCGACGTAATAAGAGCTACTAAAATTGCCCTAGATAGGGGTATAGCTGGACCGCTTATCAGCGTTTCGGCATATGCTTTCAAGCACCCGCCAGTCCAAGTGGAAGACCCCATTGCAAAAAAGTGGTTTGAGGAATTCATAGAAGGTAAACGCGAGAGGTAATATATGTTATCCTTTCGATAAATAAATTCAGCCAGTTCTTATAAGATTCAAATATTCTACGTAATTCTTTAATAGGTTCCCTGTGTAGGTCAACCCTCAAGTTTATTATTGGGCGCGACTCATGTATTGGTTTACTCTCAGCAACTATTAGGGCGGCGGAGCGGCAACCTCTCTTATCTCCTCCAGCCTTTTCCCCACTTTCCAATGCTTTCATAAGTCTCTCAGCAAGCCACTCTCCCTCACTGCTCTCGAATGTCTCAGCCATCTCCTCAAGGACGCGCTCTGACTCTAGAAGGTTCCCGGCGGCAACATAATTCTCTCCAATAATATGCCCTCTCCATTCAGGCGTCTTCCTTCCCGTAAATGCGGCTCTTCTACCAAGTGAATCAATGATTGCTACCTGCCTCATCTCCCTCATCCCATCATTCTTTAGTAATATTTCTATGACTTCTTGTGGCGAGCAGCCTTCACGTAGGAGTTTTAGTCCATTTATTCCATGGGAGAAGTTTGTGTATCCTTGAACGACCAATGCGACGATATTCCTCTCTATATGAGGAACAGCGCCTCCAACTGCTAGGGATCCAGAGGCCACACAAGCTCCTAATGCTAGGGTTTTTGGACACCTTGCAACCATTGAGAATGTTCCATGTTCTTTACTCAAGGAGTATTTCAATTTCATCACCATCTTTAATGCTCAGCGTTTCTCTTAAGCACACTGGCGCAATAATTTCTATGAGATTCTCTGGATATTCTGATATCTCTGGCCTAATTATTGCCCCTCTTATTTTATTCGCTATAATTGCTCTATATAATCGGCCAGGCAGGTAGCCATTTCTGGGGGGCACTCTAAAATGAGTATGCTTATCAAGCATTTCTGCTAGTCTCTCAGCGTTCTTGCCAGATAAAACTATATTTAGTGTTCCGGGATATGGTTCAAATTTAAGAAGTTCTCTAACGTGCTCCTTAAACCATGGCAGTGATGTGAAAACTCTTCCCACACCTTTCCCACTCGATACTAAACCCCTTACAATAAACAGTTCTTTTTTATTTTCCTTCATCAATTTTCTCTTTAATCTACTCGCTAATTTATTTTGCCAGATAAGAATATTAATAACAAGTAGTTTTTAGATTTTTGATGTATTTTTCAATAGAAGAAACCAGGTTTCTTTAGTGGATTTTTACCTTATCCTGTTAGCTGTACTTTTCCTTGAGAGACTTCTTGTTTGGCGTATAAATGTTAAATGTTAAATCTTGATTTACGAACACCGTAGCTAAGGTTTCAAATGTGTCTAAAATGCGCCTTCCTTCCTCCGTTATGAAGAATAGATTACGCTTATCTACTGTTCTCCTTTCAATGAGCCCTCTCTTCTTAAGCTCCGCTAACACTTCTTTGAGAGTTCTCCAAGAAAGATTGGCAGCAAACATTATCCTTGTAGGCTTATTAATGCCACTCTCAATTATCCTTAAAACATCAACATAAATTTCAAACCTGCTTCTACGCCTGCTTAAATCTAGTGACCGTACGAAATTCATTATAACTCTACTCCAAATATATAAATATATATAACTCCAAATATATAAATATATATAACATTGATATTAAAAAAGATTAGTATGTAACATTTGTTTGTTACATTGATATAGAGGTTTAAGCAATGTCCACTAATGATATTGTGAGTACGCTTCAATCTTTCGGTTTGACAAGGATGCAAGTTCAAATATTTATTTACTTAACTAAGATGGGGCCAAGTAGCGTTAGTACTCTTTCTAATGCTCTTAGAACGAATCGAATGAACATTTATCGAAATCTTAAGAAGATGCAAAATATGGGTCTAGTAAACGTTATTCCGGGCAAACCTATTAAGTTCTCTGCGGTGTCAGCTTCTACGGCTCTTGAGACGTTGTTGTCAGCCGCCAGAAGTAAAGTTCTGGAAATGGAAAATAAGTATACTCAGATTTTGGAGGAGCTCTCTAGGGTCTCAAGCCAGCAAGAGGAACATACTATTGAAACGAGGTTTAGAATTCACTGTGGAAGGAGAAATGTATATAGTGTTATGATGCAGATGCTGGAAAAGAGTGAGCGGGAAGTCTGTTTGCTGACAACACCAACTGATTTAATACGCATGACATTTTATGGGTTTAACGATTTACTGAAAAAATTAAGCGTTAGGGGTGTAAAAATTAAGATACTTACAAATATTACGGATAAAAGAGTAGCCTTAGGGCTTAAAGATTACATAAGGTACGCTACATTAAGACACTCTGACATGGATATAAAAGCACAGTTCCTTATAATTGATGAAAAAGTTGCATTTACGTCCCTTTCATTTGATGATGCAACTGATTTAGATAGCGAGAGCGATTCAGGTTTTTGGACAGACTCACCACATTATGTACAATCGATAAAGGCGTTTTTTGAAATATCTTGGCATGGCGCTCAGGACGCATCAATAGTCATATGGCACCTAAGAGCTGGAAAGCCCATGGAGAAGATAAAGGTCTTCAACAGTATTAATGAATATCACGAATATTTTATAGATATAATAAGTAGAGCTGAGAAAGAGGTTCTGGTATGCGTTACAAATATGAAAGAGCCATTTATTTCAGAGAGTTTTATAAAGGCGCTAAGAGATGCTTGCGCACGTGGGGTGAAGGTAAGAATATTAACCATTATAAACGAGGAAGAATCTAGTCTCAGAAATTTATTGGAAGTCGCTGATGTTAGGCACATATGTGTCTGGCACATTCACATAGACTTTGTAAGTACGGATACTGATGAAAGCTTATTTTGCCTTCCAATTAGTTTCATAGACAAAAGTAAATTTCAAATGCTGTACTTATGGTCGAACTCCATAATTCTCTCAAAAATTTCAAAGGAGCTTTTCATGGACTTATGGTATAGATCTCTTAGCTCTTCAATAAAACTTATGGAAATACGGTTCAGGAAGGCTATAAAGAATCTTTCAGAAATTTTGAGACCTCTCGCCGCTGAGAGGGGGTTACTTCTCAATATGCCTGCGACAATAAGAGGGGAATCTGGCTTAAACCAGAACTTTGATATAGCTTTAATAATAAGAGACTCTGGGAGAGTTCTCGCCGTGGGGGACATCCTTCCAGAGGAGAGCGACGTAAAAATGGCGCTTATATCTCTCTATGTGAAGGCTATCGACGTTGGAGCTAACCAAAAACTCCTAGTCGTGCCAAGTAATGAGTGGTTAAGCTCAGATGAGAGTTCAATTGCAGCCGCATACAATATAGAACTTATAGAGGGGCTGAGAGCAGAAGATATAAGCCGAAAAATAATAGAGAAAATAGCAAGTAAATCTCAAGAATCAGGTGCATCCTAGCCTTATCTAAAATTATATTATCATAGACAAACATATAACGTAGCTAAATAACATTTTTAAAAAGAGGTTCGAAAGAATAATGCTGATGAAGAACATGTTAAAGGGTGGAAGGGGCGGCCCGCTGATAAGAAAGCTCAGTGAACTTTCATCTAACAGATTTATAAAAATTATTATATACTCTTCTTCATTAATTTTCTTTTTTGCGCTAATCTTTTTTCCACCAATTATAGGCATTATTGAAAATTTCGGATGCATTGGTGCAATAATGGGCGAACATAGCCTAATAAGTAGAGCGAACATAGCCATCATACAATCCTTCATTATGGCGTCGGTTGTCTCAATTTTAGATCTTATGGCCGCCCTACCCCTAGCATGGTTCATAGTTAGATCCAAGAGCAGAGCAATACATTTTATAGACGCGCTTGTAGATATCCCATTTTTAATGCCGACGGCAGCGCTAGGCTACTCATTACGTCTCTTCTGGGGCAATAGTGGGTTCTCACAACTTTTTGGGTTAGACCGGTTAGTCCCACCCGGGTTCTTTCTAGTCCTCCTACTCCATTTTGCCTTCTCTTATCCCATAATCGTTAGAGTTATGGTCGGCGAATTGCTCAACTATAGGGAGGTCTATGAGGTTGCCGCCAGAACTCTAGGGGCGAAACCATGGACTGCGGTTAGAACAATAACGCTACCACTACTCAAACACGGCATAATAGTCTCGTTCCTCTTAGCGTTTGCCCGCTCCCTTTCTGAGACTGGGGCAACCGTAGTAGTTGCTGACCAGTGGGAGAATGGTCCCGTATTTCTCTTTAGGCTTATGGGAATGGCTGAAGATGAAATGCCGAGAGAGATCAAAAATGGGATGTTGGTATACGTGAGTTCAATACTAATAGTTGCCTCGGTGGCAATATTCTTTTTGATAAGTTTGCTGGCTCCTGAGATCAAATTCCTAATCAGGCGTGTTCTCCCATCATTTGAAGGAAAGTTAAGTTCGCAGGCTATGGTTAAGCTCCGTGATGCCTTCTCTCTCACAATTTTTCTGCTAATTGTCATAATCCCATCACTTTTTATCGCATTTCCTATGTTTGAGGCTATTATTAGTGGGGCACTAAGTTCTGCCCCCTCCAGCTCATGGAGGGATTATTGGCGTAGTATGTTAATTTCCTATGGGATAGGTTCATTAGCCACTATATTAAACGTGGCTTTTGGTTTACCAATGGCTATAATTATTGCAAGGAAGAAGTTGGGTAAAGCATCTCCGGTCCTAAGGGCTATAATTAATATTCCAATAATAGTCCCCTCCATAGCTCTCGGCTTCTCCCTGAGACTATTTTGGGAGAAGTATGCCTCCATACATGACTTCTGGGCCCTCTTATTATCTCACACAACCATAACCTACACGTATTTCATAGCATCTATGGCGGCGGCAATAGAGAGCATACCACAGGAGCTCGAGGATGTCGCTAGTACGCTAGGCGCCAAACCATTTACCGTTTTTAGAAATATAATGTTGCCACTCACAAAATACTCAGTTTTTTCAGGAGCCATTCTAGTTTTTACAAGAGCCTTAAGTGAAACCGGGGCTGCTAAAGCGGTTGCTAAAACAAGAGAATCATGGACTCTTCCAATACTGCTTGTTAACTGGCTTAATGATGCTAGCATCTCGGAAGCGCAGAGAGCTCTTGGAGCTGGACTCTACATGATCTCTTCATTCGTGATCCTCATAACTCTAAGACTAGTTATGAGGAGGAAATAATGTGTGCCCACCATAAAACTAGTTAATGTTACCAAAAAATATGATGGCATCACAGCGATCAAAAATTTAAGCATGACTATAGAAGACGGAGAATATATATGTGTATTAGGACCGACTGGGAGCGGGAAGACAACATTACTCAAGCTTATTTCCGGGATAATTAAGCCAGATGGGGGAGAAGTCTATATTGATGGAAAACTTGTGAACAACGTTCCACCCTACGAGAGAAACGTAGCCTACCTCCCACAATACTACGCTTTGTTTCCACACCTAACAGTACTCGAAAATATCGCATTTGGTCCACTCTCAAGAGGATTAAGCACCGAAGAAGCCTATAGAATTTCTATGCAGATGCTTGAGATGATGAGACTCTCTTGGAGAGCGCACTCTTTTCCACATGAATTAAGTGGCGGAATGCAGCAGCGCTTAGCCCTTGCAAGAGCTCTCGCATCTGGGGCTAAAATTCTGCTTTTAGATGAGCCTCTTGGAGCGTTAGATGCCAGGCTAAGAGTCGAATTAAGATATAAGCTTAGAAAACTCGCAAAAGAGAATAACTTAACGACGATTCATGTGACGCATGATCAGGAGGAGGCAATGTCCATTGCAGATAGGATAATTTTGTTGAGGGACGGGGAGATCCAACAGGAGGGTTCGCCCTCACAAATCTATAATGAGCCTAAGAGCATATTCGTCGCGCATTTTATTGGCGGAGCAAACTTCTTCGAGGGCTTTATAGCGGATGTAGACCGATATGGCTCCTGGATTCAGTTGAGGAATAATTTTCTCCTACGTACTAATAACTCCAATATATCCGTCGGTGAGAGGGTTGTCGTAATGGCTAGAGAGGAAAAGAGTAAAATCTTGAAGATTACAAAAAAGAAAGAAGAAATAAATATTTTTCCTGGAACCATTGAGGGCATTAGCTTTCTTGGAGACTTTATTTCTTACACAATATTGCTAGATAGTGGTGATAAAGTTAATTCTAAAGTGCCGATGGTAAATGCTATTGGGAAATTTAAGGTCGGGAAAAGAGTATATCTTCACCTTAAACCCGAAGACTTAAGAGTATACCCATATCCACCACAAGGTCTTTATAGAGAAATAGAGGTGATATAACATTCCGCAAGTCCGCCTAAATAATGTTACAAAGAAATATCGTGATGTAATTGCATTGAATAATGTTAATCTTCAGGTTAAGGACGGCGAATATCTCTGTATAATAGGACCTAGTGGTTGTGGCAAGACAACCTTAATAAAATGCATCGCTGGAATTGTCGAGCCAGATGAAGGTGAGATTTATATAGACAATAAACTTGTAAATGATCTTTCAATAGAAGATAGAAATATCGGCTACGTTTTTCAGGAAATAGCTCTTTTTCCTCACATGAATGTATATGATAACGTCTGCTACGGTCCATTTGTGAAGGGCTATAAGATTTCTAGCATCGAGAACTTAATTAAAGAGATACTTAATATGCTGGGGCTTTATAGTAGGGTTAAAGATTATCCAGAAGAGCTTAGCGGTGGAGCGAGACAGAAAGTTGCTGTTGCCAGGGCCATGATATCTGGTTCACGGCTATTATTGCTCGATGAGCCCTTAGGTTCTCTAGACGCCAAAGTTAGGAGGATTCTCAGATATGAACTTAGGGGGCTCATTAAAGATTTAGGTTTGACAGCAATTCATGTGACGCATGATCAGGAGGAGGCAATGTCCATTGCAGATAGAGTAGTTGTTATGAGGTCTGGTAGAATAATCGAGGTTGGCACACCGCTAGACCTTTACCTTTGTCCTCAAAATCTTTTTACAGCATATTTTGTTGGGGAGGCAAACTTATTTGATGGCGAAATAATTTGCGAAGAGAATGGTTATGCTAAAGTAGACATTAATGGAAGCTTCTTTTATAGTGCATGCAAAGTTAATTTTGACTCTAAGAAAGTTGTTGCCGTCATAAGACCTGAGTTTATAAAGATGAGTAAAGGAGCTTTCCGTGAGAGAGCCATGAAAGGGGTCATTAAAAGCAAGTCCTTCTTAGGTAGCTCGATCAGATTCGAAGTTTTAACAGAAAACGACCTTACGGTTTCTGTGAAGATGCAACCCTCCCAAAAAACCCTTAAATTTGATGTGGGAGAATGCGTAAATGTATTCTTGCCCCCAAAATTTCTTCTTCTCTATCCCTATCCAAAGGAGGGGTTAGAGAGGGCTATATCTATTGAGTGAACGGAAATCATAGAAAAATTAAAATATTAAGTTAAGAAGCGCATATGTATGGAGCGTTGGTTCGAAAAAAGGCGTAAGGATAAGGTTCTTGATATAGCTTATCGGCAAATGACATTGGCGCTTGATACTGTAAATGATTTAGATAGAGCACTTAAAGCTTTTTTTGCTGGTGACAGAGAGGAAGCTAAAAAAGTTATTGAAAGATTATTTTCGGTCGAGGAGGAGATAGATAATCTTAGGAGAACAGTTTTTGAGGAGCTAACTAAGGGCGCTTTGCCACCAAGGGACAGAGAAGATATAATGCACTTGGTTAAGCGCCTGGACGTTATGGCAGACTTCGTTAAAGATTCGGCAAGAAGTGTTCTCATCCTCCTAAATTATGACGTGCCGGAGGAAATTTTAAAAGCTTTTCTAGATATGGCTTCTGATGTAGTCAAGTGCGCGGCAACACTTAAAGAGAGCTTAAGACTACTTAATGAGGATCCCATAAGAGCTAGAGAGGCGTCTCTTAGGGTTGAAGCAGAGGAGAATAAAGTTGATAAGCACCATCTTAAGATAAAGTCCCTCCTACTGGAATATGGGGATAAAATGAATCCAGCGGCATTAATGATCTTGAAAGATTTAGCCGACTATATGGAGGATTCTGCGGATAGCTGTGCTGATGTAGGAGATTATATAGGTGTTCTAACAGTATTAAGGTGATGGCGCTCTGAAGTATTTTAGCGATAATCTTAAAAGAGCGCGTTAAGAAGCTATGTGGTGTGGGAAAATTGGAGGAAGCAGGTCCAGAGGAGAAAGTTGCTTTAAAAGATCCATCAAATTTTCAGCTTAAAGCTGCCTATCTCGCATACTTAGAAGCCTATGAAAGAACTGTTGACTTGGAAGTTAAGAAATATCTTAATCAGAATATGATAGACCTCCAATGCAATAAAATAGATTATTGGACATTTTACAAAAATATAAATAAATTTCGTCAAATAGACAGCTCCCAGTGCCAATTTAGGTCAGATATAAAGTCATCGAGTAAGAGCGAATGGCGCGCCAAAATGGAAAAAATAGGAAGGGAGAAAAGATATAAAAAATAAAACATTGCCCAAAAATTAAGGAAAATTTTACTTAAGATTTATTACTGGGTTGTTTTATTTTCTAAGAAGGTTGCACATATATGTTTGTGAGAGTGTTAATAGGTAATATAGAACAAGGGATTACACAGGATACTGGATGGATTTTACAAGTTATTTGGATAATTGTTCTTGTAGTTATTTGGATTTATGGGCAGCGCATTCAAACAGTGCTTATGTTGAAGGAAATTGAGAGTTCTCTCCGTAAGCTTAAGATTATGAGGGATAAAGGACGTCAAATGGCCATCTCAGCAATAAAAGAGGTTGATGGTTCGGTAGAAGATCTAGAGACTAGGATTGATCGCATACTTGAGCATGTAGATATTGGACCAGTAACCCTAGATCCGACTGGCGTGATTAAAAGATTAGAGCATATAATAAATGTGAGAGAGTTCAAGCTTAAAGATGAAGTTAAACAAATGGTTCCAAAGGCTGATGAAACCCAAGTAAATAATTTAACAAATATTTTGGAGGCTGCCATGGCGCTAAACCAAATTTATAAAATAGTAAAGCACTACTATCTCATGGGAAAGAAGACTCTAAGCTTCTATATAATTCTGCAGATACAAATGATTCTGCCGCTGATAATGAGGGAGTCAGAGGCCTTTATAAGGACCTTAAGAGCATTCACGCTTGGCCAACCAATAGGGGATGGAGCTGGAGCTCTAGTGGCAGCGAGGCTAATGTATGGTAAGGCAAAGAGAATCATAGCGCCGGACACGGTTGTAAGTGAGGTGGATATTGAGGGCAGGAGGGCTTTTGTCATAAAGGCGAAGGGGCCGGGTGGTAACGTTGGTAAGCCGGGCGAGGCAATAAAACAGATACTGGAGGAGATGAATGGAAATGTGTCTCTTATAATTATGGTGGATGCTGCGCAGAAGCTTGAAGGTGAAAGAACTGGTGAGGTTATTGAAGGAGTTGGTGCAGCCATAGGTGGGCCAGGTGTCGACAAATATAAAGTTGAGGAAGTCGCTGCAAAGTATGGAGTTCCATTTTACGCAATATTAATTAAGGAGAGCATTGAGGACGTAATATCAACCATAAGGAAGGAGATAGTTGATGGTGTTGAAGAGACAATAGGAAGAATTAGGAGGATTATTCGTGAGAATACTAAGGAGGGAAATACGATCATAATTGCTGGTATAGGCAATACTATTGGAATAGCGCAATAATTGGGGTGGTTCTACTGGATGAGTGAAAAAGGTAGAAAAAGTGGGGTACTCATTGTATTTATGGTAGTTGCTTTAGCGGTGCTTATAATAGCCTTAATAACACTCCTTTGGGAGTACGTATTTCAAGGAACGTATAATCCTATTAACATGATCTTAAGTATAGGCACGATCCTGTTATCACTCTATTTTATTTTACAAATTATCAGGAAGCCCCAGAACCTCTTTTTTGAGACGTACAAAGCGACAACCGTGATAAGATGCGTAAATTGTAATTACGTGAGCGCAAGAGGATTTGAAAAGGAGGATTATATTTTAAAAGAGGTTGGCGTATGCCCTGGGTGCGGAGACAATCTTATAATATACTCAATTTTTAGAGAAGCAAAAGATAAGAAGTATTCGGAGTAAATATTATTATTTACCTGAGTAGAGAACATTTAAGCAGTAAGCACTATAATGTCTTTCTCACCCACAAAAACTGTATGTTCGGTCTGGGCAACTGGCCTCCTGCTTGCCTCAATGAAAACTGGATAAGCCATTAAGCATTTAGAGGATAGAAGTTCTAAAAAAGCTCTTCTATAAGTCTCATTCTCAACATGGATCTTGCTTAACCATCTTAAGGCGAAGGGTAATGTCTTAAACTTATTCTCAATAATTTTGAGAAGAGCTCTTGCCTCAGCGCTCTTCAACGGACCCTTTACTTTTATAAGTCTAAAAATATATTTTTCAGAACTTTCCTCAACTTTTCCAGCAGCTTCTTTTAATGTGACGAAAGGCTCTATTGCATAAACCCCTCCTAGACGTATGCGCTCAATAGAGTGATGCAACACGTTTGGTATAGATTTTCCGGTATGAACTAGGTAGCGGCCAACCTCATGACCACTTAAATTATATATTGGCTTAAATCCATAGCGCTCAATAACAGCCTGTATCTCAGAGCTTACTCTAGAAACCATTATGCCTGGTTTTATAACTTTTATGGCCGCCTCCAGGGCTTTTTCGGATGCGTAAACCATATTCTCATATTCTGGGTTAAAGCATACTGTTATGGCTGTATCGGTGATATAACCATCTATATGGACTCCTATATCAATTTTAACTAGAGAGCCCTCTGACACCACAAGGGTATCGTTTGGAGGAGAGGTATAATGTGCAGCAACTTCATTCACAGACACATTACATGGGAAGGCTGGACTTCCACCTAATTCTCTAATCATATTCTCCGCAGTCTCGCAGATATCGATAAGGGACACTCCTACCCTAACTATTTTCTTTATCTCTTCTCTAACTCTGGCAGCTATTCTACCAGCGCAGATATATTTTTTAAGGATATCATCAGGTAAGATGTCATCTCCAGAGAGCTTTATACCTTATCCCCCATTCAATTATTACTAGTTCATCTATTTCTGGTTTTAGTGTAAGAAGGTAAGGTATTGTACTCTATGCGAAAGTGCGCCAAACCATTAAATACTGGCCATGCGCTAATTACTTATTAGGCGGGGCACAATGGGTTACCCAATTGTTTTAACTGCTGATAGAACCTTAATGAGCGAGTATGGTGGAGCGATGTTTTTGGGGTTTAGCGCGTGTGTTCCAAGAGGCTTAGTGTCCGACAGCGTCTACTTCAGAATATTCTGTCCTCCAGTTGAGGCGAATTCTGATGGTTCGACCGTCGTAGCACCATACGGAACTAGAAAGATCGAGGCAGCCTTACTAGATTATGGTTTTAAGAGAGAGGATGTGATAGTCGCCCACCCAGACCATCTAGATAAAGCTATTGGGCCTGAAACAAAGGTTCTTGGAATAACCGAGAATGATCCACTAGGCATCGGTCCTGCCACAACAACCTTCACAGAGATCTTTGGTGGAGAAGCTTACATGGCAATCAAATTCTGCGAGATTCTCAATCACCCAAATGTTAAAAGATTTAGACCAAAGATAATTGTTGGTGGGGCAGGGGCATGGCAGCTTGAGGATGAAAGTGTTAGAAAAGAGCTTGGTATAGACACAGTTGTCATTGGCGAGGGCGAGAAGGTCGCTGGGCCGCTCTTTGAGAAGGCTATTTGCGGAGAGAATTTGCCTGAGGTCGTCTATGGTGATGTTGTTGAGGCTGAGGAGATCCCGATTATTAGAGGCGCAACAATAGATGGTATAATTGAAATAGCTAGAGGGTGTGGACGCAGATGTGACTTCTGTGTACCAACTCTCCAGCGCTTCCGGTGTAGACCAATTGAACATATCTTAAGGGAAGTTGAAATAAATGTTAAAGTTGGTAGACAACCGTTACTTCATGCGGAGGACATATTAAGGTATAAGGCTAAGGGTCTAGAAATCAACAAGGAGGCTGTTGTCGAGCTCTTTAAGAGTGTTAAGGGTCATCCTGGAGTCGAGAGGGTTGGGATAAGCCACTTTGCCTTAGCATCAGTTATGAGCGCCCCCGATCTTGTTGAGGAGATATCAAGTATATTAAATCTTAGCAGTAAGTTTTGGCTCAGTGGGCAGACAGGTGTTGAAACCGGTAGCCCGAGACTCGTAGAAATTCATATGAAGGGCAAGTGTAAACCCTTCGCTCCAAGCGAATGGCCGGATGTTGTTATTAGATCCTTCGAGATATTGAATGAGAACAATTGGGTTCCATGTGGTACAATAATTCTTGGCCTACCTGGTGAGGAAGAGAAAGACATTGAACAAACGATGAATCTTGTTGAGAAGCTGCGTCCCTTCAAGAGCATAATAGTTCCGTTATTCTTCGTTTCGGCAGGCGGCTTAAAGGAGAGGTCGAGGTCATTTAAGATGGATGATGTTACCCCTAGGCATGCCGAGCTACTTTTCAAGTGCTGGAAACATAATTTCATGTGGATAGAACGCATTTTCGGTGAATGGTGTGATATGAGCATAAAAAATAGGCTGATTAAGGCTGGACTGAAGATGATTGTCTCCTATGGTATTAAGCAAGCCTCAAAATATATGGAGATATGTGAGAAAGAGTATGGCTATGATCTCAAAGCAATGATAATGGATTATAGAAGTGGGCAGCTGAAGGTTAAGGCTCCGTTAGTTACGAGGGTTTTTAAAGCCTTTCTCAAGTAGTCTTAAGGATCCTCTTTTGAAAGACTGATCGATCCTCTAAAATCGTTATTTATTGTATTTCTATTACTAGCCTAATAGGGGTGACAAGAGTGAAGAGGATTGGTGTTGCAACACCTGGCGGAGATGCTCCGGGCATGAATGCCGCTATAAGGGCTGTTGTTAGAACAGCTACGTACCATGATCTTGAGGTTATAGGTATTGAGAGAGGCTATGCTGGCATGCTTGAAGGAAGATACCGTATATTGGATAGGCGCTCGGTTGGTGGGATAATAAATTTAGGTGGAACGATACTCAGGTCTATTCGTTGCGAGGAGTTTAAGACCGATGAGGGGGTACAGCGGGCAGCCGAGTTTTTAAAGAGCCTTAGGATTGAGGGCTTGGTGATAATTGGGGGAGATGGGACATTTAGGGGTGCCAGCAAATTATATGGAGCTAGCGGAATACCAATAATCGGGATACCAGCAACTATAGACAATGATGTTGCTGGCACGGATACAACAATAGGATTCGATACAGCGGTAAATACTGCAGTGAGCGCGATAGACAATATAAGGGATACTGCAACATCCCATGAGAGAACGTTTGTAATTGAGGTTATGGGAAGGCGAAGAGGCTTTATAGCCCTAGAGGTTGGCTTAGCGAGCGGCGCTGAGATCGTTTTAATACCTGAGATCAAGATAAATCTAGATAAAGTCTGCGACATAATAGTGGAGGACAGAAGAGCTGGGAAGATATCATCAATAGTTGTTATGGCCGAGGGTGCTGGGGATAGCCGTCAAGTAGCAAACTGCATTGCCATTAGAACTGGACAAGAGGTGAGGATTATAGTCCTCGGGCACATCCAAAGAGGTGGGCATCCAACAGCTAAGAGCCGTATACTTGCATGCGAGTTCGGCCATAAAGCGGTTGAATTACTCCTTACGGGAGAGAATAAGAGAATGGTTGGTATAAGAGGTGGTGAAATAACCTCGGTTGACCTAGATTACTCTTGGATGGTTGAGAAGGAGCTAGACCTAAGCAGATATAAGCTAATAGAGATACTAAAATAGATAATTTATGTTATGAAGTTAGTTAATCCAGCTTCTTTAGCTAGCTCTATTGCCTTCTCCATTTCCTTAGCATTTAATCTCCTGCGAATCTCCGGTACCTCATAAGCCCTCCATTCTGGCCTATACTGAAACATAACGTTTGTCCTGGTATCTTTGCCAAGTCTCTCCGAGATCCACCTAAGAATATGTTTTGTGCAGCATTCAAGATGATTCGGCAGAATTAGAACGCGTACAATTATCTCACCATATTTCTTTGCATATAAATGGTTTCTGGTACATACTTCCCAATAATTTGGCGCGTCAGAGATTCTCTTAGCGCAGTCAAGCGGCCCATACTTGAAGTCAAGTAGGTAAACGTCAGTGAAGCCGGCTAGAAGTCTCGCTGTCTCCTCACTATAGTAGGAGTTTGAGTTCCATACTACAGGAATATTTACGCTTACATGCTTGAATGTTTCAAGCCACTGCTTAAGCCATGGTGTAGGCTCACCACCAACTAGGTTAGCGTTCCTACAGCCGTTCTTACGTAGATGTTCAATGGCTAAGGCTAGACGTTTAGGCGCATAAATCTCCCCACTCTCAAACCACTGAGATATAGTCCAATTTTGACAGTGTAGGCACCGAATAGTGCACCCCATAGTGAAAATCGTTCCAGATGGAACTAGCTCCGGCTCCTCACCAAGGTGCTCGAAAATCGTGGAGACGGTTATTTCTGTGCCACATCTACAGTAGCCTAGTTCGCCTTTTAAGCGGTTTACACTGCACCGCCTATTACAAAGGTGGCATCGTTCTAGAATTTTAGTCGTTATGGCAATCTTAAGATCTAGATACGATTTCTCGGGAATATCCATCTCCTCTAGACTTCTTCTTCCAGAGTCTATCTCGTCTTGAATTCTATAGAAATCCTCAGTTAATCTCTCATGTTTAGCCCATAGAGTCTCTAATGTCTCATCAGGATTGAAGTCTGCTGGAAGTCTCTTTGCAATCATGAATTTAGCTGGCTTCTCACCATTCATGACGGCAAAATATCTCGCTAAGCTGGCCCTAACCCTTTCATCATAAAGAACTTCTATTGCATCTTTCCTGAAAATGTGCCACATACCTATCAAGAAAAATGAGAATTCCAGATGTTATTAAGGTTTAGCCAGGTCGCAGGTTTCACATTAGCTGTGTATGCACTAGAATCACTAATTATCGTCAAAGTACTCTTTGGCTATGTAGAGGATATTCTTATATTATCGGATATGGGAAGGATATTCCGGTCTTATGGAATTTCCCCCTAATGGCTATTTGTCTTCCACATTTTGGGCAACGCATTTCCTCTGTTAAATTCCATTTCACAATATCAAAACCGAGTCTTTTTATTACAAGTTCGTTGCAATTTGGACAATAAGTATTCTCATATCTGTGTCCCGGAACATTACCTAAATAGACATAATTTAACCCGGATTCCTTAGCTGCTTCATAAGCCTTTTCAAGCGTTCTAATTTCCGTTGAGGGTATATCTGTCATCTTATAGTCTGGATGAAAGCGCAGTAGATGGAAGGGTGTATCCTCACCGATATTATCTCTAATCCATGAGGCAAGATCTCTTATCCTCTCAATGGAATCGCCAACCCTCGGTATGACGAGATTTGTCACCTCAATATGTATCCCATGCCTCTTCATTTCTTTCAAAGCCTCAAAAATTGGTTCAACGAAGGGAACCATAGAATATTTTTTATAAAATTCTGGATCCCCACCACCTTTAAAATCAACTGTCGCAGCATCTAAATATGAAGCGATTGTTTTGATGGCCTCCGGAGTCATATAACCATTCGTGACGAAGGTGTTAAAGAGGCCATTCCTCTTCGCTAGTACTGCGGTATCATATGCATATTCGAAGAATATTGTCGGCTCAGTATATGTGTAGCTTATTCCATGACAATCATGCTCTATTGTGGCCTTAATAACCTCTTCCGGTGGAAAATCTCTTCCAGTTATATCTTTTTCTTGGCTTATACTCCAATTATCGCAGAACTGGCATCTGAAATTACATCCAACTGTGGCTATAGACATTACTAATGCTCCTGGATGGAAGTGTGAGAGGGGTTTCTTTCCAATTGGGTCTACATTTGCGGCGCATGCTTTAGCATAGTTGAGTGAATATAGTCTTCCTTCCTCATTTTTCCTAACACCACAAAAGCCGAAAGTACCCTCAGAGATTATGCATCTGCGGGCGCAGAGATTGCATCTAACTTTATTATCCCCGATCTGCTCATAAAGCATCGCTTCACGCTTAGCCATCAAAAATCATCCTCAAATGGCTCCTTATACTAATCTTTTATTCCCTCGAGTAGGCTCATGACATTCCAAAGCCTCACTCTAGTGTATGGCGGCATGTTGGGATCCTGTAGTATCTCATCTATAACAGCTATAGCATTTGAGGCCCTAACTGCAAGAGTATATTGCGTGGATTGTAGGATATCTATGGCCTCCTTAGCAGTCCTTCTAATATTTCTTGGCGTCGTCGTATCCTCAGAAACCTGGCTAAGTATGGCCAGAGCCTGCTTTACCCTCTCTCCATACTCTTGGAGTTTCTTTTTACTCACCATAAATTATCCCTCCATTAAATGTAAGGTTAATTACTAAAAATAGAACTAAATATGCTTCTTATTACGCTTTTCTTTGAGGAAAAGCCTACGGTGATTATGCCAGAAGAATTGCCCCGCTTGGTTCATACATTCCCTTAATTTCATACCCAGATAATTTTGCCAAGTGGCTTGCAAATCTCTCCACGTTCTCCATATATGGCATGGCCTCTTTGGGAAGCCTATGGCGGCTCTGCCCAACCCATTCATACGCTTTCACTTCAATAAAATCTGGCCTCGCTCTCTTAACCATCCTAGCATATTCTTCGATATTTATTGTATTAAAACCTTTGATTGCCGTAAACCTTAAAACCCTACGCGTATTTAGACTTGGGAGAATCTCAAGAGTTCTGTTTAAGCGCTCCCATGCATCCTTGATGAGGGGTCTGACAAGCCTTAAATATGTTTCTCTATCTGGTGCAAGAACACTAACATATAACTGAAATGGTAATCTACTCATGTTCTCTAAAACATCTGGCATAGTTCCATTTGTAACGAAGAACGTTATCATCCCCCTCTTCCCAGCCTCTTCAATCAGCTCTGATATCCATGGGTATAGTGTTGGCTCGCCAGTTAAGCTCATAGTCATCATTGTTGGCTTTAAAGCCTCCTCAAACTTCCTCTTATCAACCTTTTCATTCCCCTTCCAGCCGGAAAGCAGCTCCCTTCGCTTCTTAATGAGCTCCTCTATGATCTCACATGGTTCATCAAACTCTCCGAAGTTTAGGGGAAACTCCCTCCAAATAAGCCCTTCCCTATCTCCAGAATGGACCCTCCAGCAGTGTAGGCAGTGGCAGTTGCATCCAATATATGGTGTTATCTGCATACACCTATGGCTCTGGACTGGAGGGTACCAGAGCTCCTTATAGCAGACTCTTCCAGACCTCAGGCTCTCCTTAGTCCAATAACATATTTTAATGGCGCTATGAAGGTGTTTGCCAACAAGCCTATAGCCCTGCCTATAATACATCCTAACAACTTCTGGCTTAAGAGGCTGGAGCAGCTCCTTCTCCATACTAGCCACTAAATAACTATAACTTCCATATATATTTATGTAAACTTGCAATTCTTCTTTTATTTCATTTACACTGACAATTTTGTCCGCGATTTTTCCATCTCCATAAGCCTCTTATTAATATTTGTGATAAGGTCGCTTATGAGCTCACTTACCCTTTTTAAGTACTCTCTAAGATCCTTTAAAAATTCAATCCTTTCATTTTGAGATATGGCATCATCAGATAACAGTATTTTCATTGCGCGGTGTAGAATTTCAGATGAGGTATTAAGATCTTCGATTGGATGTAGCGGAGCGAGCTGACTAAATAACCATTTTCTAATTGCTGAGGCCAGAGTAAAGTGTCTCTCCACAACCTCCCTAAAAATCTCCTTTCCCTTATCAGTTATCTTATAAACTTTTATTCTCCTCCCCTCCCCACACCATTCTCCACTGATAAATTCATTTTTCTCTAGATCTCTCAAAGCTGGGTAGAGGGAGCCAGCTTTTGGGGAAATTAGGCCTAAAGTGTCCTCCCTGATTGCCTTAAGCATTTCATAACCATGCATTGGCCCCTTTAAGAGCGTATATAAGATTGCCAGCTTAAGGTAGCCTCTTTTAAGTTGCTCCTTCATGACATCAATAGCTTTATTCTCCTTCATAACCAAGTAAGTTTTATATGGGTCCGAGCTTTTAAAATATTTTGGTTTCCTATATATAGATTTCCAATATATCTCTCCTAAGGGATTACGATGACTGCATCTAGAGGTGTGCTCGTCGAATTAGTAAACGTTAGTAAGGAGTATAGAGTTGGAGAGATCTACACGGTGGCTCTAAAAGACGTCTCATTTAAGGTATGTGAGGGTGATTTAGTTGCTATTATGGGTCCCTCTGGCTCTGGCAAGACAACACTACTTAATATTGTAGGCCTATTGGATAGACCGACTAGAGGAAAAGTCTTTTTTGAGGGCAGGGACGTGTCAAAATTAAGTGATAAGGATCTCGCCTACCTAAGAAACACAAAGCTCGGCTTTGTCTTCCAGACATTTAACTTGATTAATAGGTTAACAGTCTTCGAGAACATTGAAATGCCATTGATACCTAGGGGAATCCCACGCAGTATTAGGGTTGAGATGGTTAAGGAGGCCATATTCAAGGTTGGTGGAGAGCTTGAGTGGCTCAGGAAGAAGCCAAACCAGCTCTCTGGTGGCCAGCAGCAGAGGGTTGTTATAGCTAGGGCAATAGTTGGAAATCCCTTAATGGTCCTTGCTGATGAGCCTACTGGAAACCTTGATAGGATCTCGGCTAAAACCGTTATTGAAACATTCTTAAGCCTAAATAAGGAGGGCCACTCAATAGTTGTTGTGACACATGATCCGGAGATCGCAAACTGTATGGAGAAGATATATATTATTAGGGATGGAGCGATAGTCAGCCAATATGATGCCAACCCAAAGGAATCCCTATTAAGTAAAATATCAATTGCAGGGAGATAAGGGGGATGATCATAAAAAGAGCAGTTGGTTTAATATTGTTCGTAATACTACTAATAGGGCTCTTCTTAACCCTCTATTCTATAGATATCCTCTGCTATGATGATGGATCATTCAGTATAGTTGGCGTCATTGTCAGATCATCCGCTGGCACACCAGAAGTCTACCCTGGTAGCAGGAGAGTCTACCTACGCATTGAAGCAATGTACAATGGGAGTAAGGCAGCCTACTCAGTTTTCTGTCACCTAGAGACCCCGCGAGGCATAGACTTCAGCGCTGGGAGTGGACCCTCTGCGCCGGCAAAATTATTCGATGGATCAATCCCCCTAAAAGTTGAGGGTGGAGATCACGTACTCTTCGAGTACTATTTAGATATTTCTAAAACATTGAGTCCGGGTACGCATTTTCTTAACCTAACCATAACCTACCGCCTAGAGGGCAGTACTGAAATTTCATATGAGCGGCCTGGGAGTGAGATATCGATTGAAGTGTCCGATTATCCGGCTGCCGATTTAAGGTTTATTGAAGCCTATCTTAGCCCAGTATCTTACCCCGGCTCTGTCGACACGAACCTATATGTTGTGCTTGAGAACTCCGGAAACTCTAGCGTAGCATCGGCGACCTTTAAGATAGAGCAACTACCAGAGGGCTTCATTGTAGAGAACCCTAGGGCGAGCGTCGGCGTGATCAATATTGGAGAGAGATTTACTATATATTTCTCAGGCGTAATAGTGCCGCGGGATGCCGCTACCGGAGCATACGGCGCTGTTATTTACGCGGATCTTTCAATGAGGACTCAGGATAACGTGTATTATAACTCTACGGCACATATCTCCATACAATTTAATGTTACTGAGGCGCCTAGGGAGGATCCAATAATTGTCTCATCGGTCTCCGTGCTATATCAGGGCTCACCAGCACCATTACTCCCATCCGCGAGGGATGTAACAATCAGGGCCACTCTGATCAACAGGCTACCGGATGTGATAAGCGGCATGATTATTGTGCCGAAAGCTGCAAGCGGAATTAATATTAGATCCCTCTCAGGAACCTATGTTAATGGGATGCCGTCAGGCAGCTCCTGTTATGTAGACATGACTGTAGATGTGGCTGAGGGAGTTAATCCCGGATTAATCACGATTCCTCTTAATGTATCCTATATTAGGATAGTTTCGGGTTCATCGTTTATCGGCAAGCAAAACATAAATGTCAGCGTGGTAGTTGAGAGTCCACATGCCTATCTTCCAGAGCTATCGCTCGTATCAGCATATTGGGGCTCCCCAAACCCATCCCCAGTTTACGCTGGATCACGTTACGCACCACTAACCCTGCGCTTTATAAATAGGGGGCGATATGATATTGTCGGAGGGCTCATTGAGACCTCCTCAAGATATCTCAGCCCAATAAAGAGTAGCGAGACTCTGGCAACTAGGCTCATTCCAGGATCATATTCTGAGGCAACGCTTTACTTTGATGTGATCGAAGGGATCGGCGAGATTCCAATCAATGTTAGGGCAGAATACATTTTTGATGAGTTTGGGACGCATATAAAAGTTACTAGAGAGTTTATTGTCTACCTGCTGATCGAGGAGTATCCTGCAGCGGCAAGCTACCTCGAAGTCGTCAGCTATGGCTGGCAGAATAACTATAATGTCTTTCCACGAACAGAGAACGCAACCTTCCAAGTTGTTATAGCAAATAGGGCGCCATTCCCCATAAGCGGAATAATGCTCTATTTTGAGCTCCC
>JAWAXL010000013.1:0-27072 GCA_038820405.1 Bathyarchaeia archaeon | reverse complement strand
ATTTAGCATGTTGGTAGGCAGCGAAGCGCTTCTCAAACTCCCTCTTCTTCTGACCACCAACACCCCAAAGCCCACTCTCAAGGACACTCAATAGAGCCTTAACCTCCCTATCATCGAAGATAGGCCATTTTGGGAAGGGCTTCTTTCTAACTGGTTCCCCACCAAGCAGAGCAAGTCTAGTCAATCATGACACCATTCTAATATAGAACTCTTGTTCTTAAAGATAATATTTTGGCCAGAAGTGAAAGATGTTGGAGGCAATAGGAATATACATCTTTAATTTTCTTTATTTGCTTTTTATGAAATTATGTTTCTCTTGAGGGCCTGTTGATGGAGATGGGTAAGCAAACTGGATCCTATTGTGTTAGGGTTCCAAAGAGGCTTGGTGAGAAGACAATAAAGTTACTCAGCAAACTTAATCTCCTTAACAAGGACTTGAAGATACTGAGCTTAGGCGATTACTTACTTATACCGCTTACTGAGAGACTATCTAACGGCATTCTGAATGACCTCATTAAGCAGATAGATGGGCTCGAAATTTCTTTCCACGAATTTCCTATACGCATAAAGGAGCCTAAAACTATAGCTGATTATCTTGAGGACAAGCTCCCTCCGCATCTCTTAGCCAGTCTGCCCAGATCCATAGACTTCATCGGGGATATAGCAATCATAGAAATACCGGAGGAGCTCGAGGCCCACAAGCACCTTATAGGTGTTGCCATCCTCAGGGTTTATAAACGTGTTAGATCAGTTCTCGCGAAATCCAGCTCCGTAAGCGGCGTATATCGCCTGAGGGATTATGAGGTTATAGCCGGCTCAGATGACACTGAGACGGTGCACAAGGAACACGGATGTAAATACTTTCTAGACCCAAGAAGAGTCTACTTCTCGCCTAGACTATCCTATGAGCATTATAGAATTGCATCCCAAGTTCAGGAGGGTGAGACTGTCGTGGATATGTTTGCTGGGGTAGGTCCATTCTCAATCTTAATAGCCAAGATGCGCAGTAACATAAGGGTTTACGCAATCGACATAAACCCAGATGCAATAAAGTATCTAGAGAGAAACATTCATGCCAATGGTGTTTATGGAAAGGTTATCCCGATCCTGGGCGATGCAAAGGAAGCTATAGAAATTAAGCTCAGGAAGGTTGCAGATAGGGTGATAATGAATCTTCCTGAGAGAGCCTTAGAGTATATTGATGCCGTATGTATTGCACTTAAGCCCTCTGGCGGCATAATCCACTATTACCGGTTTGTTGAGGCTCCATATGCTGTTGAGAAGGCCAGGGGGAGCTTGATTAATGGCGTGACTAGAGCGGGTAGAAAAGTTGAGACAATACTGGCTGAAAGAATAGTTAGGGAGGTTGCGCCTTATAAATGGCAGATAGCAATAGACGCTAGGATCCAGTGAAAGGGTTGAGTATAACTCTTAGGATTAATGAAAGAATTAATGGGATAGAGAATGTTCGTCAACGTTATAAGGGATAGTTCCCTTTGCAGAGATTGTGGCTTTTGCAGCGCGTTTAATAAGTGCCTGAACGATCATTGTGCTGGCTGCCTCTCATGTTACATTGCATGCCCATATGAGGCAAGGAGAATAATTAGAGATGAAAGCCGCAGAAGAACGATCAGCATCACGGTTGATGGTGTACAGTATAATGTTCCCGAACGAATCACTATTAAGGAGGCTCTTAGACTATGCGGCTACGAAATCAGCATATATCCTAATGAGGGTAAGATAGCCGCCCCATGCTCTACTGGTGGATGCTGGGCATGCATGGTTATAGCTGATGGAGAGGCTGTCAGGGCATGCGTTACTGGGGTTAGTGACAATATGAGGATAAGCACTATTGTCGGCCGGACAACACCATTGAGGATAATCCATGGACCTGAACCTCATACTGTTGGAGGTAAAGCTACGCCTTGGTTTGAGGGAAAAGACACAAGATACATTGAGGTCGCAATATGGGCTGCTGGCTGCAACTTTAGGTGTAGGAGCTGCCAAAACTATCATGTCACATATGATAATTCCTCTAGGACCATGACTCCAGCTGATGCCGCTAGGAAGATAACCTATAGGAGAATTTATGGCGTTAATGGCATGGCTATCAGCGGCGGGGAGCCTACCCTAAATAAGCGCTGGCTCATAGAGTATTTTAAAGAGCTTAGGAGACTTAACCCAGATAAAGGGGTTAGATTGCATTTAGATAGCAACGGCACCTTACTAATGCCCTCACATATAGATGATTTAGTGGAGGCGGGAGCAAACAATATTGGAGTTGAGCCAAAGGGGACTCGCTTAGAGACATTCATAGATATAACAGGGATAACTAATAGGAGCCTTGCAGAGCGATATCTGAAGACTAGCTGGGAAGCTGCAAAATATTTAG
Source organism: Bathyarchaeia archaeon (assembly GCA_038820405.1). Lineage (GTDB taxonomy): Archaea > Thermoproteota > Bathyarchaeia > Bathyarchaeales > DTEX01 > DTEX01. The sequence continues at coordinate 24,680 of JAWAXL010000013.1, read as the reverse complement.
TAGACAATTATAAGGATAGAGTCTATATTGGGATAGGCATACCATATAACTCTGCATTCATGAGCTTTGATGAGCTGGCCGAGATAGGCGACAAGATAGCCTCAATTAACTCTGAAGTCCAAGTATGCGTCTTAGACTACTTCCCAACATTTAGGAGGAGGGAGATTAAAAGGCCAAGCTACGGGGAGATGCTTAAGGTTAAGGAGATACTTAATGGCAGGGGACTGAAATGTGTAATAGTTCAGACGGTTTATGGACATGTCAATCCATAGCCTAGGGGCGGTGGAGAAGGATGGATCCGGTGGAGGTCGCCGAGAGACTTATGCTCAAGTTTGCGCACGAAACTGGACTTACATCAAATCTAAAGCCTGGACGATACCTTTGGACAGACTCCTTCGCAGTATGCAATTTCCTAGACCTATACCGCAGGAAATGCAATATAAGATACCTTGGTAGGCATAGGGAGGATGACTCAAGGAGGGGTTGGATAAGCGGGCTTAGTGAGGAGGAGGGCTGGAGGCACCCAACATTAGGAGGTCTAAGGATAGGGAAACCCCTGCCAGAGAGGATCAGATGAAGCATATGATGAGGTCTTAGAGTGGAAGATGAGCATCAACTTATCTAGACCACTTGTATCCTCCATGGGGTTACATGACCCGCTAGATAGACTAATCACGTACATGGAGATATCACTTGATGCCCCAAGAAGCCCGGACCTCAGCTTACATTCAGAGATAATGGATCTTGAGGAAATGTGTCTAGAGATGGACTGGACTACTAATGACCCGCTTGGCGTTGGCGAGTTACTTCAGTGTGCTTACATGCTCGCCAAAATAATCTCTTACGGCGGTTACAAAGGAGTGAATCTCCTCATAAATATCCTGAATACGGGTCTCCTAAATCTTGAGCTCACACTTGCAACAAGATTCTTAGAGTTACCGGCTAGCATGAGACTAGCCTTTAGGGAGGCTGGTCTCTCTATCGGGCTTAAAGCCGCTGAGAGACTCCTCAATCTAATTGAGAATAGTGATTTACTTAGATGTGATAGTGAAGTATGCTCTTTAGCTAAGAGTCTGGTGGATTATAAGTGGATTAGTAATAAGATTGAGAGCTTCTGGTTGAATCCATCAAACATTAAAAGTAGATCGTGGGTCGAACATAAGGACATTAACATGGTTATGCTGGCAACGAGCTTAATCCCAGATGGCTTTCCAGGAACTTATTAGAACTTAACGCATCTCTTAATCTCCTCTAGAACTTCCTCAGGTCTCTTATAGGCTTTATCTGGAACTGCACTCAGAATCTCACTCAGCCTAACTTGTTTATCTGGCTCTATCTCAACGAGCCTCCAGCCGACTTTATCAATCAGAGTTTTTTTGGTATCTGGATATTTTATTATTGAGATGAGCTTTTTAATAGAGTCAATACCGTAGCTTCCCGTCAATGGCGGGAAGATGCCACTCTCAACATATAGCTTAAAGCGCCTTGCATCATCAAACATCGTGAGGTTATTGAAGAGGACATATACGCCCATCTCCAGATAATCATACTTCTTAACTACTTCATAGAGTCTCTTTAACTCGTCATTAGTATATTGATAGTAGTAGAGCTTCTCACCGAGTCCATGAAGCCGGAAGTAGGCTACATTTACCACATGTGCTGGAGAAAGCCTTAGTGGGTCTGTTACGTGGGTCACATTAGTTCTGCCTAACATTTCCCTCAGCATCATAAGCCCCTCTTCACTCTCCCAGGAGGGCCCGCGATTTTCCCAGACCAAGATAAAGCCCTCCCGCTCAACCCCTTTAAAGAATTCCTCCGCATCTCCAATGTCCCTTATTGTGAGCGAGGCTGGTGTCTGTATGAGTATTATTCTGGCTCCTAGTATGCGGCATATCTGTTTAACTTTTTCAAATGAGTCTCTTGCCTGTTCAATCTTAAGCCTATACCTATGGCTTATATCTTGGTGAGCTTTAACAGTGAACTCAAACCCATCTGGGGCTCTCTTCCTCCATCCCTCAATAGTTCTTTGACTTGGATACTTGTAAAATGTAGCGTTTATTTCAACAAGATTGAACGTCTCATAATACTTTAGCTGGGAAACCGGAAAGCCGCAACAGCCAACCTTAATCATCGTTGAATCCCAATAAATTCTTTAGTGAAAGAAGAGTTAAAAAGAGTAATTAAATGAAAAATGCGTATTTAATAGACCTACCTAGTAACTCTATATCTTTTCCTAGGTTTCGGAGGTTTTATAGTGATCGCTATAATTATCCCCACTATCGATAATATGGCAATTATTGGGAAAGCCACAATATATGATCCTAAGATATCTTTTGTCTGCCCGGCCATTATGTTTCCTATAAGGGCTCCAGCCCCATATGCCGTGAAGACAAGCCCATAATTTCTTGTGTAGTCTTCTGTTCCAAAGAGGGTGGCTGTTGCAGCCGGAGCTATTGCAAGCAATTCTCCTAAGTTTAGCCATAAACCGCAAATGTAAATACATAGGCCAAAATAGAGTTTTGAAACATATATATTGTCAGAGATGCTATGAGGATTAACGTGAATGAAACTATTGCCGTCTTTTTTGGGAAGAGTTTGTCAGTGAGCCAGCCGAAGAGTGGGCGGCCTAGACCATTGCACAGCGCGAATGGTATTATTAGGGCCGTGAGCGTTGAGGATACTTTCTCCTCGCCTAGGCCAGCTTTTACAGCTACTTCTAGGCCTACCTGCTTTGATATTCCAATAGTCATTAAGCCGGCCAAGGCTCCTATCATGTAGCATGCCCAGAGGGCGTAGAATGCACCTATTTTCACCATTTCCTCTCTGCTTAAATTTAAGGTTGCAGCCCTTTGTCTTAAGGGGCTCCACTTGGAGGTAGCCTGATCGCTCGATGGAAAGCGCAGAAAAACCGCTGAGATTGCCATGAGAAATAGGAATATGAGACTTAAGGCTCTTAGCATTGCATGCACTCCTAAGATCGCTGTAAGATAATCTATTAGCGGCCCAATTATAGCTGCCGAAAGACCAAAACCGAGAACTGTTAAGCCTACCGCTAAACCTCTCTTATCTGGAAACCACTTTGCTGAGACCGCAATAGGACAGTTATAGGCGACGCCAACCCCGAGGCCACCAATTACACCATATAGGAAAACAAGTATGAGTGGCGATCCCGCAAATGATGCTGAAAACCATGCTAGGCTCACTAGGATTGCACCTGGAAACGCTATTTTTCTCGGCCCATACTTCTCAATATATTTACCAATAAGCGGCATTGTAATGGCGAATAGCAGTAAGAACACTAAATAGGGTAGTTGCATCTCTGTCGATGAGACTTTAAGACCATAGCCCTTGAAAATATTTTCGAAGTGGACTCTAACAATGCTGTAAGCGTAGATTGCACCAAGACATATCATCATAACCAATCCGACCACAATGAAGATCCACCTATTTGACTCATCCTTTAAACCTGATATATTCAAAGTCCTCTCCAACATACCTTACCTCACTTGAACACGAAACTAGATAATCTTCATCTATTAAGTTTAATGGAGGATCATGAATTTTAGATCCAAAAGGTCAAAGTTCCTTAGCGGGCTAATAACTGTAACGGACTCCTCTACAATTATATCCTCAAATCGTTAAAATTAAATCGATGGGAAGACTCTTTTCTAACTCTGTTAATGCAAAACTAGCATTGTTATTTTAAGTGAACTATATTAAAATACTATTTGTACATGTTCCGTATTAAGGTTTCCTCCATTATTATGCTTTGCCCCCATCTTTTCTCAACCCTTATCACCCGATCTGCCTTCTCCGCGAAGGCTTCACTATGCGTTACTGCTATAATCTGCTCGATACTCTTTAGGCGTGATAACATTTCGGCTAACCTATCTATTGAGCCATCCTCCCTTCCGAGGCTCTCGGTCGGCTCATCAAGTATGAGTATACTAAGACTCCTTCCAGATCTAAGATGCATTATAATCTGACCTACACCAAGCCTATATGCTATAGCTAAAAAAGTTCTCTCTCCACCTGATAGGTTATGTACACCCCTCTCGTGTTCCCCCTCGCCCTTTACCGTTGGCGTGTAGGTTTCATCTATGCTAACTAAGAAGAAAGGTCTCTCAATATCCATTAGCTCATCAAGAATCTGCTGTATGATCTTCTCAAGATACCTCACGAAGTCCCCGCGGATTTTTGGCTGTATGCTTCTGTAGGCTTGTCTGACCTCCTCAATGAAAACGAGAATCTTTTTAACCTTTTCTATGCGCTCTATCTTTTTCTGAGCAATATCTAATTGCCACTTAAGATTATTCAACCTACTCTTTATTTCATCTCTCTGTGCTTCAAGGACCTGCATTCTATATTTTAGATTTGAGTAACGCTCATAAATCTCATTATATCGCTTTTGAGCCTCCTCAAGCATAGAGTAATCAAAGCTTGAGACGGTTACTAAGAGATCTTCTAGCGCCTTCTTCACCTCCTTAAGCTCAGCCTCCCTAGCCTTTATTTCATCAATAACTCTATCAAGGGATTTTTTTTCCTCCTCAACCTGCCTGATAACCTCTTCTTTCTTTGAAATTATACTCTGAAGACTAGAGAAAATCGTGAATAAAGTACTTCTAAACTGCTCAAGATCCTTAGCGTTCTTTTCTAGCTCGCTCAGCTTTTGTCTATAATTAGATATCTCTTCATTAAGACGCTTTATTAAGGCATCCTTATACTCTGGCAGTAAAGTTTGAAGACAGAGGGGACATTTACTCTCCATGGCTAAACTTGAAAGACGTTGGCTGATCTTCTTAATCTCACCCCTAATGCTCTCTCCCTCGCTGCGTATGCTCGATAGTTTCCCAATAATACCGTTAATATATGCTTGGAGACTCTGAAGGGTAATGTCCGCTTGGAGGCCGAGCTCCGCGAGCCTTCTCCTAAGTATCCCTTCTTGGCTGGATAGAGTTTCTAAGCGGCCCTCGAATTCCCCTATCTTCCGCTTCCTCTCCTTAGACTCGTTCATAAGTCTTGTGAGGATATTTTCAAGGCTAGCAATTTTAGACTTTAATTCAATCTCTTTAAGTCTAAGTTCTTCATTCTTCCTGCGCAGCTCCATGAGCTCCTCTAGCTTGACAGATGTCTCCTTAAGTTCGGCTTCCGCCTTAATAATCTGCCTTTTAATCTCCTCTATCTCCGTCTCCTTACTTACAAGATCTTTAATGGTTTCATCATATCTCTTCCTAATCTCTTTAGCACCAACTACATCCGGATCTCGGCTGAGACTTTCCAGTTCGCTTTCATACCATTTCTGAGTAGATCTAAGATTTGCCCAAGAAGTTTCATAGTCAGAAATTCCAAATAGTTGGTCAAGGACCCTTTGCCTATCTCCCGGGGTCATATCCAATATTTCTTTCAATTTCTCCTGCCTGATCCAGATGATATTACGAAAAATCTCTCTATCTATTCCAGTAATCGATTTTAACTGTTCTATCATGGCCTCATTCTTTACTTCTGCTATGAGCCTATTCCTCTCGAAAAGCTTCAATTGTTCTGGATCATGGCTTATACGATCTCCGCGTCTCTTAAGACCCCTCCAAATAGTATATTCTTTTCCACCCTCAACAAACTTTAGTATAACTCTACAAGAATCGGCTCCTTCCCGAAGAAGATACTCATAGCTTCTACCAAGAGGATCCCCAAATAGGGCAAAGTCTATAGCGTATAATATGCTGGTCTTCCCAGCCCCAAGCCCCCCAACTAGACAGTTAAAACCTCCATTAAACCTCACGCTTGTCTTAACATGCGACCTAATATTCTCCATTATAATACTCTCTATTCTCATCTAAACAACTCCTCTAAGATTTTTCTAACCTTGACTTCATCATCTTTAACAAGATATTGAATTAAATCTAAGGCTGCGCTAGCCCTCCTTTCTGCCTCCTCACGGCCGTAATTGCGCTGCGTAAAAAACTGCAGAAAATATTCATAGGATTTCGTCTTCAAGTCCTTCATATCGGTATCAAAAATGTCCCGTGAAATCTCCTCTGAAAACTCAGTCTCTCTAAGAAGCATAACTGGGTGTACTATAAGAGCCTTCTCAGCTGCATTTCTAATTTTAGCTAAATTGATCTCCCTCTTAGATACACCAGCTGGTAGGATACCTCTTAGAACCGGAACTATGACCGCACCGTCTTCGTCAGCCTCCCTAATAGTCTTCACGACAGTCTCAACTATATCATTAGGTTGCAGTCCACTGTAATCACCCTCTAAGACCTTAAACTTACGCGTCCTCTCAAACTTAATATAGTTTATATGGGCTTCAATGTCTCGATCAATTTCAACATAATAAAAGCCTTTTGTGAAGGCTGCGTCCTCGTAGCTTACATTCTCCGTTGAGCCGCTGTAGGCAACGATGCTGTCTCTCAGCCTGAAATGTATGGGCGCATGTATATGCCCACCAGCATAGTAGTTGAAGCCACTAGGAATTAGTTTTAAGCCAGTCTCCGCAGCAATCCTCGGGAAAATGCTGTTTATCTCCGGGGCATCTAAAGTCATATGGAAGACAAATATGTTAAATTTATTTTTACGCGGCGCAGGTCTCTTTAAACCATAGAAACTTGATATTTTCTCCTCAAATCTCTCCCTCGTCCTAAAGTTTGGTATGCCATAAACGTAGCAGCAGTCATTTTCCCAGCATGCATCCTCATGTCTAGGAAGATAGTATATTAGGCCAGCGCTGTCGAGGGGGGTAAGTATAGTCCCAGTTACTATATTGGGCGCATGATCATGGGATCCATCGACAACAAGGACTGGAATATTAGCATCTTTTAATCTTCTAAAGTTCCTAATGGCTCTCTCTAGAGTTATATTTGAGGGTCTCGCATGGTGGAAAAGATCTCCGGCGATAATTATGAAGCTTGGCTTAAGTTCTAGCGCTCTCTCAACGAGTTCAGAAAAGGCATTATCAAAATCATCTCGCCTTTCACTGAGATTATATTGTTCATATCCGAGATGTGTGTCAGCCGCATGGATAAAGCTGAAGTCTCTCAAGATCAATGGGCACCAATTATCCCATAAGATGCTGAATTAATTAAGTTTTTGAGTCTAACTAACTGGAAAATTTGAGCGTTAATCTATTGTAAATTTTTCCACTAAATAGGCAGAAAAGTGCTAAATTTCCTTTCTATCACATGTCTAAATTTCCATGAATTTATACAAGTGGGCAGAAAAATTCTTAAAGATCCTCTAAATATACTTTCAATTATGCCAGTGGTCCATGTATATGTTTGGAAAGGATTTTCCAGCGAAGCGAAGAGGAAGGTTATTGCTGGGATAACTAGAGTCTTTGTCGAGATAGGAGTTCCAGCAGAGGCCGTAGAAGTTCTGATACATGACATTCCAAAGGAAGATTGGGGAGTGGGTGGAGAACCAGCTAGCGAGAAGCTAAAGCATGTCCAACCACCATAAATGATTCCCTTTAACGTATCATGCTGAAAAGACTTTTATTGGAACTTAACCAAAGCATTGGCTGATTAAAAAGTCTCTCTTCTCTGACAATGCTTATAAGATCCTTTAGTTAAATTATTTTTGTGCTAGGTTGTTATTTGGTATGAAGAAAATTGTCAAGTCCACATGTAAAAGTTGTCACGGTGGTTGTAGAGTAATCGTCACCGTAGAGAATGAGAAAATAACAGGTATTGAGGGAGATCCCGATTCACCGACATTAGGAACATTATGTGCAAAAGGGTTAGCTAGCATCCAGGAGGTTTACAATCCTAATCGACTAATATATCCGATGAAGAGAATAGGCGAAAGGGGAAAAGGCAGATGGGAAAGAATTAATTGGAATGAAGCATTGGATATAATTACAAGAAAAATGAAAGAGAGTATTGAGAAGTATGGGCCGGAGTCTATTGCAGTATCACAAGGAACTGGAAGAGGTTATAATGAATATACTTGGAGATTTGCACATTCTATTGGGACGCCAAACGTAGTAGCAGTAGGACACATTTGCTATTTTCCAAGGCTAGCAGTTTTCGGCATAATGGTTGGAGGTAGATTGTACTGCGACTATCATGGCTGGGGAGGAGAATACCCCAAAGTACATATCTCATGGGGGAAACAGTTAGAAATTAGTAATGCTGATGGCGAATTAGCAGTCTGGTTTTTGCGTTCATTAGAAAAGGCGGAACACTTCATCCTAATAGATCCAAGAGCTACTAGGCTCGCAAAGAGAGCAGACTTATGGTTACAGATTAGACCTGGTACTGATGGTGCCCTAGCTCTCGGAATGTTAAATGTAATAATAAATGAGGAGTTATATGATAAAGATTTTGTTGAAAATTGGTGCTACGGCTTTGATAGATTAAAAGAGAGAGTGCAAAAATATCCGCCAGAAAAAGTTTCCGAGATAACATGGGTACCTAAAGAAAAAATCGTAAAGGCAGCCGAGATCTATGCTACAAAGAAGCCTGGAGTTATACAAATAGGTGAGAGTGTAGAGGCAAGCATAAATTGCACACAAAATCTAAGAGCTATCATCTGCCTTATGGCTATAACAGGAAATATTGAAAGACCTGGAGGTATGGTTAACTGGGTTCCACCCATACCGGAAGAAGAGTTTGTTCTTGAAGTCCCGGAACCTAAGAAACCCCCAGTAGGTGCAGACATTGCTCCACTTCTTGTGGTGGGTCCGCTTAAAATAGCACATCCTCCAACGGTATTTAAACAATTGAAGGAGAATAGTTGCATCATTAAAGTGATGCACGTGCAGGGGGGAAATCTGCTCTTATCATGTGAAAATACAAAACAAGTATTAGATGGTTTACTAAACTTAGAATTCTTATCTGTAGCAGATCCTTATATGTCTTCATTAGCAGAGTATGCCGATGTGGTATTACCTGTGGCTCACTGGTTGGAAACTGACGATATTTGGAACATGCATCCAAGGTTCATGATTTCAGCGGTACAAAAAGCTGTTGAGCCGCCTGGGGAAGCATGGCCTGACAATAAAATATTTAATGAGCTGGGTAAAAGACTTGCACCACAATACTGGTTTAAGGATGTTGAGGAAATGCTGAATTATCGATTAAGGAAAGCTGGTATAACTTGGAAAGAATTTAAAGAGAATGGGATTTTAGCAAAGATGGAGAAAGAACAAGTTTACTATAAGTATAAAACTGATTATTGGAGAAAAGGTGGAGGTTTCGGAACCCCAACTGGAAAAATAGAGCTTTACTCAACTATAATGGAAAAGATGGGGTTTGATCCACTACCAGATTATAGGGAACCACCCGAATCACCTTATAGCACACCTGAACTCTACGAGAAATATCCCTTAATTCTTTCTACTGGTGGAAGGATACCTTACTATTTTCATTCGCAGTATCGTCAAACGCCCTGGTTACGGGAATTACAACCATATCCAATCGTACAAATACATCCTCAGACCGCTGAAAAACTGGGAATAGAGAATGGAGATTGGGTTTGGATTGAAACTCCTAGAGGAAGAATAAAGCAAGTAGCTAAACTTTTTGAGGGGATTCATCCTAAGGTTGTTGTAGCGCAAGCATCATGGTGCCATCCAGAAGATCCAGAATCCATGTATGGCTTATGGAATAACGTAAATGTTTTAACAAGCAGTGAACCTCCATATGACCCCTGCTTAGGTTCAACAAGCCTTAGGGCAATGCTCTGCAGAATTTATAAGGTGGAGGTTGAATAAGTTGCGAATTTTTGTGGATAAGAATAAATGTATAGGTTGTCTCGCATGTGTCATCGCATGTAAACTTAAGCATAATCTTCCACCTCATACAACTAAGCCTCCTATAGCTGAGCCAAAGGGACCTAAACCAATTCGAATTCTAGAAGTAGGTCCAAGAGTAAGGAATGGTGAGGTTATAGAATACTTTTTCCATGCCATTGTATGTAATCACTGTGCTAATCCCCCCTGTGCTAAAAGTTGTCCTGCATCAGCAATTTACACTACTGAAGACGGTATAGTCTTAGTTGACAGAAATAAATGTAATGGTTGCCAGCTCTGTTTAGATGCATGTGAATATAAGGCTCCACAGTTTGACCTTGATGGTAAATTGGTGTTATGTGATTTATGTATTGATAGACTTAAAGAGGGAAAGAAACCTTTATGTCTAAATGTATGTCCTGCTATGGCAATTAGTTTATTAGTTTAATTTAAAAAGAAAACTTTTCCATCTTTAATGTGAAATCTTATTATTTGCCAAATACTTGATCACTATATTTTTAGTAACGAGTCTTTAAAATATCCTTAAATGGTGGTTCAGTTCATTATTCTTCCGAGAGGACAACGATGCTAATTTCAGAAGTAATATTAGAAAACTTTACATCATACGAATATGCTAGGATACCCCTTAGGCCCGGGGTCAATATAATCTGTGGCCCTAACGGCGCTGGTAAATCCTCAATCCTGTTAGGAATATCTGTAGCCTTAGGTCAGTCTTATACTGAGCGTTCTAAGAGACTTAGCGACCTGATAAGGTGGGGAAAGGATGTAGGACGTGTAACACTAGTCATAAATAATTCTAGGGTTAAAGGTAGGCGCCCAGTACCGAAAATTAACAAAGATCAAATTTATTTAAGTAGAGTTTTAAGGCGTGATGGAAAATACTGGTTTGAGATAGATAACGCCATCGCAAGTAAAGCGGATGTTCTAAGACTTTTATCACGTTTCAACATTGATCCAGAGAATATGTTGATAATAATGCACCAGGACATGATTGAGCAGTTTATTCTACTTTCTCCTCAGGAGAAGCTTAAGCTTGTTGAGTCTGCCGTTGGTTTGGAGGAGTACCGTAAAAATGTTCTTGAGGCCCAGAGTAAGCTGAGTCGTATAGTGAGTGAGGATGAGTCACTTAAAAAAATGCTTGACTCTGTTGAACAGACCATCAATTACTGGCGTGAGCAATACGAACGGTATCAGGAGAAGAAGCAGCTGACCTTAAAGAGGCGTTTTTTAGAGCGTGAGCTAGCATGGGCTGAGGTCATTAGAAGAGAGAATGAAGTTGAAAAGCTAAGGAAGGAGGTTGAGGTTAAAAAATCGGAGATAAACGCTCTTGAGCTCTCTATAAAAGAGCTAGAGAATAAAGTAGATGCGCTTAAAGAGAAGATCGCCGGCTTAAAAGAGGAGAAAAGTGATCTCTTAGAAGAGATAATTTCCCTTGAGAGGGAGAGGACTAAATATGGGATTAACTTATTAAAGGGTGATGAGCTACTAGGTGGTCTGGACGATCTTTTCGTGCACATGGAGAAGAATATTATAATTCCTATGAAAGGTATCTTAGAGACTAATATAGGAAAGAACACTAATTTGTTAACCGCTTTAGGAGCCGAGTTCACTAAAGCTGTTGATGATTTTGAAAGGCGGCTTACCGCCATAAAGTCTAAGATTAACGAGATTAAGAGTTTAACGGAGATAGGTGATGTTAAGCTCGCGGATATTGAAGTTAGGATCTTAGATCTTAAAGATAAAATGTATAAGCTTGAGGAAAATACTGATGCGTTAACCGAGCTGCTTATTGAGAACAAGGTTAACCTGGCAATTCTCAACTATAGAAGGGAGATTTTATTAAATGAAATAGAGTCTCTACAAAAGAACCTGGACTCTTTGAGATCTAGCCTTAATGAGATTATTAAGAGGGCTGAAGAGAAGGGTACACGTATAGCAACCACACGAAGCCCAAGCGAGATTCTGGAGGAGATAAGAATTGTAGATGGGCGGCTAATGAGTATGGCGGATCTTTCAGAGGAAGTTGAGAAGATGTACGAATCCTACTCTAAACTTTACTTTGAGTTAAGAGAAAGAGCTAGGATCGCCGCCGAGAATAAAGAAAAGACTTTGAATGAAATTAGGACTCGTATGGAGAATTGGAGGAGAATTATTAAAGATCTGCTGAAGGATATTAACACCGAGTATCAGAATATCCTTTCTATGATCGGCGGCACAGGATATATACACTTAATTAATGAGGATAATATTGAGGAATCCGGTATAGAGATTCATGTTGGCTTTAAGGGGTCACAACAAATACCATTAAACATTTACTCGCAGAGCGGTGGTGAGAGGAGCGTTGCCACAATGGCATTTCTGCTTGCCCTCCAAAAGCATATAAAATCCCCATTTAGAGCCATAGATGAATATGATGTCCACATGGACCCAAGAAACCGTGAGGTCTTCGCTAACTTCATTGTGTCAGCTGTTAGTGATGATAGCTCACAGTACCTCATAATAACGCCAAACCAGATATTCTTTGAGGGTAAAAATGTGCACATTATCGTTGTCCAAAATGTTGATGGTAGATCCCTTATAAAGGAGGTTACCAAATGATGATGCAAGCTAGGGGGTCATCTAAGAGGGATCTTAAATTAGCCCGTAAGAATCTCTTCCAAATCATTGACATTTGTAAATCCGTTGAGCTCAAGGGTCTAGATCCCTACATAATTGACGTAGGGGATCTCATTAGGGTTATTAAGGAATACTCTTTTATGTGGAGAGACTTTGAGGACCTATGCTTAGATGCTGAAGCCCTTAACCAAATAGCATCCGTAGTTAAAATGCAGAGTGAGTGGGTTAAGAAGAGGGCTAGTAAGCTCTATCGAGACCCATTCTTAATAGAGGAGAAAGTCCGTAGTCTTTCAGCAGATAAGATGGCTGAGATATTCATTAAGGTTTGGCGTCCAATAGTTGACCTTGAACAGCTGACGATTAAGTGTTTTCGTGAGGCGCTTGATTACTGGGGTGATTTACGGCCCCTTAGCGAGAGATGGAAGAGGATCAGTTATATCAAATCTGAGCCGCAGACAATATATAGAGAGGAGGCAATTAAAGAAGGCGTCCTAACAGATGAATCTTTTGTTCTTAGTTTAGAGAGAACATGGCTTGAGCTGAAGGATGCCTCCTCAAGAAGTGGAAAGATTAGGTATTGGGACTTCGTTGGCTCAGACACCTTTGAGGAGACCATTAAAAGAGCCTATATAACCAGTTTTCTTATAACCTATGGATATGCGAAACTTGAAGTGGATCTTCTTGAGAATGAAATATTCATATCACCTAGTGATAAGCCCACACTACCCTCAGGAAGCGAGGTTACATCCTTCCCAATATCTATAAGTTTTGAAGAGTGGAGAAGATGGAAAGAAGGGCGAAAGGCGGAGAGAGAAGAGCACATTATGAAGTAAAGATGAGGAAGGCTGCGCAGCTGCTATTCTATAAAAGACGTTCTATCCCAGGCGCTAAGGGATGGGAGCTTAGGAAGAAGATAGGTCCAGACTATATGAAGATTATAGATCTCCTAAATGAGTACATGGCGAAGATAGGGCTTACAATCAAAATTGTATTTGAGGAGGAAACTACTCCTCCGGAGAATCCGTCGCATGAGCAGTATGATAAGGCTAGGTTTTACATTACCCTAAAGGATGAGATAGCCACCGAAGATGCAAAAATGATGGGATTGCGCATAGATGACTTAGCTGCTCTATGTGCATCAATAGCATTCATAGTTTCTAGGGGAGGAAAGACTCCGAGAAAGGATTTAGAGGACCTCTTAAAGGATAAGATGTCAGAATGGCGCGTTGAGGCTAGTCTCAATAGGTTTATGAGGATGGGTTATCTGACAGAGGATGAGAATGGGCTAGTGTATATAGGCTGGAGGACGAGGGCTGAAATAGACCAAAAAAGACTAATAAACCTACTTCTTGAAACTAAAGATAATAAAACCTAGGACCAATTTAAGTTGAAAAAGGCTAAAACTGGCACTTAAATGCCTGACGCAGGCCTCGCTATTTCTGTTGATAAGATTTGCTCTGGCAAGCATCTCACCCTCCATTGTCTTAAGTAGCATGCCAAGAGACGTCAGCTTTCTTAAGAAGATGAAACGCTCTTTTCCACGCAGGTGAGTGTGCAGAGACGTGGCCTCAAGAATCTTTCCCCTTTTATACTTGTCAGCTCGATGATCTAAAGATGATGGCCCTTAATAATAGAAGCCAGAAGAAGAATCATCGAAGCTGTAAACTAAGGCGTTTTCGGAGGAAAATAGAATAAGTCTTATATACATGTTCTTCTTTATTCTAGAATATGAAATCATGGAAAATTTATATCGCAGTGTACTTTGTCTGCGTAATGCTATTATTCTTCGGACCTGGGACTATACTCGTTAACCAGCCTACCTTGATTGGTGGCATCCCAATACTCTTAATATGGTCTTGGTTCGGATTCTTATTTATATGGCTGGGTATATTATACCTGTACTTAAAAGGAAGACGAGAACGTAAAATAGAGGGTGGGTGAGAGTGGAACTAACTTTAGAGTCAATGGCGCTTCTCAGTGGAGTGATTGTATATCTTGCGATTATCATTCTAATAGGATATTTCGCATACAAGAGAGGGGTCAAAACAGCTATTGAATACTTTATAGCTGGCAGAGGGTTCGGCACGGTTGTACTAACGATCTCAACAATGGCGGCAGTATATAGTGGGTGGTTCTTTCTCGGCGGGCCGGGAATGGGATACAGATTCGGACTAACAGTTATGACATCGGTTCCAGGTTACTGTATCCTGGCATTCTTTATAGTGAAATATATATGGTCGAAGCACAGACTAGCCTCGGAGAAATTTGGTTACATCACCGCATCTGATATTGTAGGGAGTTTCTTTAAGTCTGACTTGGCTAGGATCCTTACGGCGGCTGTAGCAGTAGCCTACTGTTTGCCTTATGTCGTTACGCAACTACATTCTGTTGGCATAATTATTTCCGGGCTAAGCGGAGGACAATTGCCCTACGAGCTAGGATTCTACATATTGACAGCTGGCCTCCTTATTTACGTCTTATTAGGTGGCTTAAGGGGGGTAGTTTGGACAAGTGTGATGCAAGGGATTCTCTTACTCTCATTTGTCTTCGTATCCTTTGGATTAATTGTTTACCTTTTGGGTGGGTATACGGCTGCTCTTTCAACCATGCCTGAAACGCACATGGTTATTCCAGGCCCAGTTCCCTTGTGGGAGTGGCAGTATGGGCTGAGTTTAGGAATAGTAACAATCTTTGGAATATTCTCATCTCCAGTATATGTGCTCTTCGCAAACTCAATAAGAGGGGGAAGAAAGGATGTTGAGAGAACCATCAATTTCATTTCATTTGGTTTCTGGGCCTCAATAATGACAGCGATCTACATTTCCATGTGGGTTGTTGTCTGGTTTGGGATTAAGGCAATTGTCGGAGAAATACCAAGTCCGGATTGGGCTCTACCCACACTTATGCTAAAATATACGCCAGTATGGGTTTTAGCAATATTTGCTGGTGCAGTAATAGCGGCATGCCAAAGCACAGCAGATGCGACGCTTCATACGGCTGGTGTAGCGGTGGGCCGCGATATTGCTGGAGTAATTAAGAGGGGTTTGTCCGAGCGTTGGCAAATAATTATAACGCGATTAACGGTTACTGCGATAATTCTGTTAACACTGTTTGTCCTAGTAAAATATCTTTTTGGAATGATTGTATACCTTGGAGCTTTCGCAACGGCATATGGTCTCCAAATGCTTCCAGCTTGGCTGGGAATTTATTATGCTCCTCCAAGATTATTTACAAAATGGGGCGTTGTCGCCGGGATCATAGCGGGGTTAGTCGTCACTACCTTCACATATCCACTGGCCCCCGGCTGGCCCCTAAGCTATCCATTTAAACTTCACTGTGGAATGTGGGGTATATTCGCAAATTTCGTCACGTGCTTAATAGTCAGTCGCTTTACAAGGCCAGTTGATGAAAAATGGGTAAAAGAGTTTAGAGAAGCTATTTCATAAAACGAATGTTAAAAATACTGTTATAAGAAAACTTAATTCTTCCTTTATCTCAAAATGCTAATAATTTTTACAACATATAGAAGAAAAAGGAGTGTAGATTGATTATTCACATACTTAAATATTTATTTCACTGGTTTAAACTTAGGTACCACGAAGTCTTCAGTAATATTTTCGAATGTCACTTCAACATCCATATCACATTTGACCTCTTCCGGTTTACATCCTACTATATGGCTTAGCATTACTACTCCTTCCTCTAACTTAACTAGAGCTAAAATATATGGAAGAAAATCCCTAACCCAAGATGGAGAATATTCATAGATTGTTGTGAACGTCAATACTTTCCCCCTCCCTGATGATTTAACCCATCTAAGATTGTCCGAAAAACAGAATGGACATACTGGTGCTGGTGGATATATCTTTCCTCCGCAGTTTGCGCACTCTTGAATAACGAGTTCTCGTCTCTTAGTAGCTTCCCAAAAAGGTCTACTGTAACTTGAAATTTTTGGAACCCACTTTTTAATAGTCCTAGTGGATCTAACCCACTTTTCACTCATGGCTTTTCACCCCCAAGAATCATGACATGCGCATCCATATACTGGCCGCCAACCTCCGTAACCGCAGCAATTCTCGCATCTTTCACCTGCCGTTCGCCCGCCTTGCCCCTAAGTTGTATAATAGCTTCAACGAGTACCCCTAATCCTCCTCCTGTGCCCGTGTGACCAGCGGCGATCATACCACCATTAGTGGTCATAGGGAGCGGGCCCCCAGGCCACGTGTTCCCTTCCATGACGAACTTTCCAGCCTTTCCTCTCTCAACTAAATCGAGAGCCTCAAGTTGTATCAGTGGCAAAATGGGGTATGCGTCATAAAGTTCCGCTATGTCAACATCATCAGGCTTAATACCAGCTTCCTCATATGCTTCTTTAGCGACTTTAGACCAAGGATACCATAATGTTTCAGAACCTCGGAAATATGGAGCGTTCATTAGACTATAATGAGTCACAATACTACTAGTTCCTAGAATATACACAGGTTTTTCACAAATTCTTTCCGCTTCTTTAGCCGAAGTAACAATGAAAGATTCTGCACCATCACATGTTAAGTTACACATCCTTGATGTAAAGGGAGAAGCTATCATCTTTGCTTGGAGTATTTCTTCCAGCGTTACGACTCGTCTCAGTAGGGCATTTGGGTTTAAGGCTGCCCATTTTCTCATGGATAATGCTACTGCTGCAAGTGCCTCCACGGGGGTGCCTGTTTCATATAAGTACCTGTTTGCAATCAATGCAGAAATAGCTTGCTGATTATAGCCATATATAGCCTCAAACTCTTGACTTATACCGAACGAGGAGAATGCGTCAACAACATCTTGTACTGATCGCATTCCTGTTCCTAATTTTTCTGCATGTGAAATAAGGATAACTTTAGCTTTACCTGTTTTTATAAGACCTACTGCAATATTAAGTGCTGAGGAAGCAGTGGAGCCTCCAGAGTTTACCAAAAAGTTAATTTTACATTTTCCGCCTAGACCTAAAGTTTCTACTAGTCTTGACCATGCCATATCTGAAGTATGCCATGGATCTGCGAATGCTGGTTGAGTTATAATTGCATCTATTTCACTAGGACTAATGCCAGCATCTTTTATTGCTTCTCTTATCGCATAGATGGCCATTTCAAAACAAGTCTTCTCCCGGAAGAAGCCAAATGGATGGAGACCCGCTCCAATGATCGCTATTTCACCCTTCAATCTTAATAAACCTCCTTTTTAAAACACTAATAAGAAGATAAATTATTTAAAGTTTTTCATGTTTCTTATCGATTCTTAATGCCATTTTCCTTCCACTTTCCTAAGGAAATCAAAGTTTTCTACATTTTACTCTAAACCCTAATAAAGACAGGGATTACTGCTGCATAGTGAGTTAAAAAATATTAAGAGAAAAACGTGTTAATATTTTATTCTTTGTGCTATTTACCTTTCCAAACAGGCTGTCTTTTCTCAAAGAAGGCTTGAATTCCCTCCTTTGCATCTTCTGAGGTCATAAGCAATGGAAAGACCGTGTACCAGTAATCCCAGTTCCTAGGAGCAATATAGGTTCTCCATAACTCCTTTATTGCCTTATGAGACAGCGGTGCAACTCTCTTCATTTTTTCAGCCATATCTTCAACAGCTTTTCTTAGCTCCCCAGCTGGAACAACCTTATTTACCAGACTTATTCTCTCGGCTTCTTGTGCACTTATAGGCTCTCCAGTCAACATTAATTCTAGAGCTCTATGCTTCCCGAGGATATCTTGAAGTCTAGAAGTTGCTACCCCTGGAGCAATTCCGATTCTGCCTTCAGGCACAGCGAACATCGCATTTTCAGACGCTATTACCACGTCACAGACTAATGTTAACTCAAGCCCTCCACCATAGGCGTAACCATTTACAGCCGCTATCACTGGTTTACTACACTGCTCAATTTTTTCAATTGCATCTAAGGTAATTTTTGCATAATCAAGCCACTCATTTATTCCCCTATTTGCTATTAAAAAATCTGAGATGTCTGCTCCTGAACAAAATGCGCGGCCCTCACCTGTAATCACTACCACCCTAACTTCATTATCCTTTTCCGCATCATCGATTGCTGCAACAAGTTCTTTGTACATTTGCATGTTCATCGCATTTAAAACATGAGGCCTATTAAGGGTTATCCAAGCAATTCCATTCGCCTTTTCATACTTAATTGTTTTAAATTCCATGATGATCCCTCGCTGTCTATATTATCTTAAAAAAATAAAAGTTTTTCTTCAAGCAAGATATTATTAAAAATTTTATTAAATGTATTGAGTCCTAAGATGTATTCCTCTCTGTCTAAGGGCTCTAGTTTGCAAAACTATTTAACGGTATCTAGCTAGTTCTAAAATCTTCTGCGTATTTAATTATAAAATAAGACCCCTTTTTAATAGGGGGAAATAAGGATTAATGTGCACTATCTGGGGTATTTCATGAAAAGTCTACTTTTTTCTAAAAAGAAATGCATTGTTTGCCACAACCATGAAGAAGTTTGATATGGTGAAAAATTAATCGGTTGTCAAACTCCTTACTTGATTCGGGTTTAAAGAGGGAGATATTATGATAATGATGATGGAGAATCATCACAGGCGCTTCGAATTATATTATGCTATGGCAAAAACCACTATTGGGGAAATTGTTAAGGGAAGAGTAGGGAGCGAGTTGCTAAGAAAGTTTCCTAAGATAAGCTTTATAGTGGATAGCAAGGTATAAATTGAACCATATTTTTATTTTTTCATAAAAAGGACTTTGATAAAAGTGATTTAAGTGATAATAGATGTTCATGTCCACCCATTCTATAATGAAGATTCAATTTTAGAAGAAATGAAAAGAACTGGTGTGGATCGTGCAGTTTTGTTAGCTGTAGATGCGGATACCATAGACATTGAAAAGCCAGAGATAAGAAACAGATTAAGAACCCGTTATTTGAGACATTCTTACATTGACATGTGGGATTCCATAGAGTATCAGATAAAAAGGTTTTGGCAAGACCTAAAAAATTACTACCCGGTATTTAAAACCTCAAATCAGGAAATAGCTGATTTAGTGAAGAGAAATCCCAATAGATTCATTGGTTTCGGCTCTGTAAATCCTAATAGAAATAAATATTACGTTGAAGCAAAGCTACAGGAGATCAGCGCCCTTAATCTAAAGGGGGTTAAACTGCTTCCAACCGTTCAGCTGTTTAATCCATCTGAAAATAAGAACTTTGAGAAGATTTGCGAATATTGTGAAAAAAATAAGAAGATAATCCTCTATCATACTGGTTGTGATCCAGGACCTTGGGAGGATCCAATTATCTCTGAGGATGCTAACCCAAAATATTTAGCTAAAGTTTTAGAAAAATATAGCCCTGGAATAATTTTGGCGCATAGTGGAAGCTATAGTGCATGGTACTCTGGAATATGGTTTAAAGAAGCCTTAGAATTGGGCAAAAAGTTTGACAATGTCTATTTTGATACAGCGGCCGTCTCCAGCTTCATTTTCTCAGAGAGAAACTTGAACAGAATAAAAGAAACTGTGGGTTTAGATAGGCTCCTTTTTGGCTCGGACTATCCAGTCGTCTGGGGAAGCGACATGAAGTACGAGGTGAGCTTCATTAAATCATGCAGATATCTAACTGACAAAGAAAAAGAGAAAATTTTAGGTTTAAATGCTATGGAGCTCCTTGTATAGTTGGAAGAAGGTGTTGGTGGTGGTTAAAGAAGTTTTTCCAAACTTATTTCAAATAAGAGTCCCGTTGCCTAATAATCCACTAAAACATTTAAATACATATTTAATAAAGTCTAGCGACAAAATCCTTTTAATTGATACGGGTTTGAATTTCCCGCGAGTATTCGAGGCGCTAAACCATGGGCTTTCTAAGGCGGGAGTCAACCCTCAAAAATTAACTGATGTTTTAATCACTCACTTTCATATGGATCATGTTGGTCTTATCCCGCTTCTTAGGGAAGTCTCGGAGAATTTTACAATCTGGATACATAAGGCTGAGAAGGAGCTTTCTCAGATCATAGCAAAAGATCGTATGCAGTATTTAGACACCATAAAAAACTTTTTGAAATCATTTGACGCACCACTATCTCTCATTGCTAATCTTCAAAATTTTCATCCGGCTTCCATTACTCCTAAGGCTTATGAAGAAATCGCAAAGGCAGCATGGCCATTAGAGGGCAATGAAGAAATTTCTGTGGGCAATTATAACTTCCAAATTTTATGGACTCCTGGGCATTCCCCGGGTCATGTTTGTCTCTATGAACCACGTCTAAAAGCTTTTATTTCCGGAGATCACGTCCTTCCAACGATTACTCCGCACGTCTCTCAATTTATGGCGAACATGAATCCCTTAAAGGATTATTTGGAAAGTCTTAGAAGAGTGAAAGAACTTGATGTTAGAATTGTTCTACCAGCTCATGAGGAAGTTTTTACCAACTTTGTTGAGAGGGTTAATCAACTCAAAGAGCATCATAAGCAACGGTTAATAGAAATCTTAACATGTATCAAGAATGAAAAAACAACACCATATGCTCTAGCATCCACTATACAATGGCATGTAAGCTATAATTCTTGGGACAATTTTCCATTACTCCAGAAATATTTAGCTTTAGGAGAAACCTTGGCGCATTTAACCTTCCTCGAGAAGAATGGTTTAATAAAAAGGAACGTCTTTGATCAGAAAATATTCTATGAGCTTAGCGGAACATCATTCTTTGAATTACTTGAAAATATATTAGGATAGGAAATCGTTTTTAAGGCATATACTGCCTATAGGTCCTTTAGACTGACCGTGTAGGCAGATTTAATAACCATACTAATAAACCAAGTGAGCATTTAAAATGGTTATTATCCTTCTTCAACTAGAAATTAGAATGATTTAAATCCCAACTTTGTTATGAGAAGATTTGGTGGGAATCTCAGACATTTCTATGAGTTCCTCAAAGCTCATATAGTCTCCTCCTACAATTTTGAGTTTTGCCTCGATTCTTCTACCCTTCAGCTCTATCACGTTATACGAGTTTAAGAAAAAGCCCCGCAGTCTTTCGCAGGAAACACTTCCAGCGTGGAGCACCTGTATATTTTCTATTTGCCACCTCCATGGTCTATGGCGATGCCCACATAAAACCAAATCTACATGTCCCTTAACAAGGCTTCTAAGGACATCACCAGCATCCACAATTGTTATTTGATCCGCACCAGTATCTGGAACTGGGACTATATGGTGATGTATAGCCACGATCTTCACATAGTTCTTATAGTTCTCTAGCATGCTCTCAAGCCAAAGATTTTGCCTATGCCCAACCTCTCCATCATCTCTGTCTGGGCGAGAACTACTCCATACTATTATTACAACGTCGCCAACCTCGGTAACCTGGTTGAATGGAAAAAGCTGCTTGAAAAGTAGGTAACCCGTGGACCTATAGTCATGGTTCCCGCTAATATAAATGATTTTTTCAGCTTTCAGTTGCTTAAATTCCTCACGTGCCATCCTGAACTCAGAGAGTATGCCATTCTCTGTTATATCACCAGTTACCACAACAACATCTGGCGAGAGAGTATTTATTTCATCTATTGCAGTTCGGAAACTCCCATAATTAAACATTGGTCCACAGTGAATATCTGAGATTTGAACGATGAGCATAACTATCACATTAGATCTCTTATTTGAGGACTCATAAGTAAATTTCCTTTCCGCATAATCACATAGGCTAGTGATATTATAGTGAGAACAATGTAGGACGCCATCCCTAGAAGTGCCAATATGCTTGAAATGTCATGGCTAAAATTATAGATCATGGCAACTAAAGACATAGATCCAAATGTGAAACTGATAATCGAGATAAAGACTACCATGTAGAGAGACCATTTTCTTCTTCCATATATTCCGCATGATGCGATTACATTTAGCATGCCAACTAGACTCGCATGAATAGGCACATATTTTGATTGAGTAGTTGTAATTATTAGTGCCAGTCCAGCAATGAAATATGCTACTGAAATTATATGTGCGGTAGCTATCTTTTGCATAATTTCATCCCCTTACTTATTCTCCGACAAAGTATTTTTTGAAGTAGCTCTTAACTCTTGTTGGTGTAAGTGTAATGGACAATCTAGGTCTCCTCGTATCACCGACCTTATTTTTTGGCGGCTATCAAAAGAGATTTGAAGATGCTGAATATATTGTTTTTGGAGTACCATTTGATGCGACAAGCACATATCGTTCAGGAGCAAGATTTGCGCCTACTGCTATTAGAGAGGCATCCCTTAGCATAGAAACATACAGCTTTAGATCTGGTGTTGACCTAGAAGACCTGAGGATACACGATGCTGGAGATCTTCATGTAAGCGGAGATGTTAAAGAAACTTTGAGAAGAATCGAGATAGTTTGTCGGGATATTCTTAAAGAGGGTAAAATACCAGTAATAATTGGTGGTGAGCACACAATAACATTTGGCGCAGCGAAAAGTATCGAAGAAGACTTCGCATTAGTAAGCTTTGACGCACATCTAGATTTAAGAGACGAGTATATGGGCGAAAAATTATCTCATACTACTTTTCTGCGAAGGATAAGTGAGGAGATAAAACCAAGAAGAATAATTATAGTTGGTACTAGAGCAGCCTGCAAAGAGGAACTAAAGTATGTCTCAGAGATCAACAATATTAAATATATAACTTCTCAGAAAATTTTGCGTAATGGAGTTGAGTGCGTCATTAAAGATATCAGAAGTCTTATCTGTAATTGTAATAAGCTTTATGTTACAGTTGACATGGATGTTTTAGACCCATCTTTTGCACCAGCTGTCCAAAATCCAGAACCAGAGGGAATATCAATGACGCTACTCTTAGATATGCTGCTAAAAATATGTGGTGATCGGCTGGCTATATTCGACCTTGTGGAAGTTACACCACATTATGACAGCGGCATAACCGCTATTTGTGCAGCTAAAATAATATTTGAGGTTCTGTCACATCATAAGGTAGTTAAGAGCCCCTAATAATTAAAAGCGAGTTTTTCTCCATAATTTTTTCAGAGGGCTCTTTCGGTCATTATATTAATTGTCCTCTGAATTTCTTTTTCAATATCTCTTGGCAACCCAAATATGCTTACATCCATGAAACCCCTAACAATAAGGGCCTCCGCTTCACTTCTTGAGAAGCCTCTAGCCATGAGGTACTGAACCTGCTCCTCAGATATCTTTCCTATAGCCGCTTCGTGCGTTAGCTCAGAGCCCTGTGCCTTAGCCACCAGCTCTGGGGCTGCGTAAATTGTCGCATCATCAGATAATAATAAGCCTCTGCATTCTAAGTGGCCTTTTGTATCTTCACGCTCGCTTAGCAGGAATCCTCTAGCATATATTTGCGCCTGGTCCCTTGCAATAGCCCTAGATATGATCTCGCCCCTGCACCCCTCATTCTGGAGGACTATTTTTGAGCCTACATCAATATAAGAATTGCCTAACCCATAAACAATAGTATTGAATCTAGCTCGTGCATTTTTACCTATACAGTATGCAGTAGGGTACATTTGTATGCTCTTAAGCGGTTTGAAGCACATATAATTGCTCACGAATACTCCATTATCCTCAATTATTGCTCCAGATCTAGGCCTAGAGTCGAATTTCTGAGCCCAGTTATGAATCATGGTAAACGTTAATTTGGCGTCCTGCTTAATATAAAATTCTGTTATGCCGACATGGAGCCCACGCTGAACCGTTGGGTGTAAAGTACAACCGGTTATTATCTGCGCTTCTGAACCTGCCTCGGCAATTATTATGTTATGAACATTTTGATTTAAGTTATCTGTAGATATAAACAAGCATGCCTGTAGGGGGAAGACAACTTTCTGATCCTCAAGTATTCTAATAAAATATCCCTGGTCTAACGCGAGTTCCGCTAAAGCAGTATATTTATCCTTATCAACCTCTACTGTTCTCCACCAATACTCCTTCAGCCAGTCGTATCTCGCGAGCGCCTCCTTTATGCTCATCACTTCAATTTTATTCTCAAATATCTCCCGAACCGCCTTAAAGACTACCGAGTGGTCTATTTGGAAATATGTTGCGGCTCTTTCTTTATCATCGGCTATAACACCAACACTTGATGCTCTCTCTAGGACATCTTTTGGGAGGCTGAAGAGCATGCATTGCTTCCAATCTTTTGCTCCTCTAAAATACTGGCTTATATCGAGATCCGGACCATACTCAGATGGCTTATTTATAGCTCGCAGCGCTCTATCTTTGCTTGAATACATTTCTCGCACCACGCATAACCCTCATTAAGTATCTGACCCAGAATCTTCATTGGTGAACCAGAG